>JAIROD010000507.1 GCA_031257725.1 Planctomycetaceae bacterium
CAGACCATGATCCATATACCGCCTGCCAAACATCCTCTTTCAAATTCATTACATTTTTCATTTTTTATCCCTCGTCATTAAAATAAAAATCTCCACAGGTTAATCTATAAAATAAAAAATTAAATTGTTTCGAGTAAACAAATAAATTGTTTTTATTTTTCAACAAGATTATAAAAACATAATAAACCAATCATTTTATAAAAATTATAAAAATTACTTGTCTTTGCTTAATTATACCACAAAAAATAAATCACACAAAAAATTGTTTCTAATAACGTTAAAACAACACACTGCCTAAATCTTTTCTTTTATAAGAATTCAAAACCTTTTACTTACGGTCTTGGGAAGTATAGAATCTCAACTATAGATTTAAGACTTCTATGTTTTTAGTTTTTCTCTTGAATCAAAACCTTCTTTAGAATCTTGAAGGATATAGACTTCTTTGAAAAGTATAACGTTTTAAGAGCATAACGTTTTTTGATAGAGTCAGTTAGAATCATCTCCAACCCCAAAAAAGAATCTCAAAGATTTATATCAAAACCTATTAGGAGCGCAATAGATCACACTAAACGACAGTATGTGTATTTTGATCGCTGTTATCAGACAAAATTTTACTTATTCTATCAAAAAATTCATCTAAAAAGAAACAACCGAACTTCTGATCCAAATAATATATGAATGAATTAAACGATCTAATACGAATTTCCTCTCTACTTACTCTAAAACATCCGCTATAATTACTTTTGCTCACTGTATCTATCATTGTACTATCACTATTTATTGCATTATTTGTATTATTCACACCAATAATACTATAATCCGGTATAAAAAAATTATTATATTTACACCCCCCACACCACACCAAACGGGGTAAATAGGAGTCTGTAACCGGCTGCGATTTTTGTAACTCGGCTAGTTTGTGTAACGCTGCTTCGTCTTTATAATTAAAGGCTATACCCATAATTACACTATGTACTTGCATCGGTTTATCAGCATAGAATATTTTTTTTCTTTTGGACGTTAGACGCTTTTTAGTTTCGTCGTTATGTCTTTCGCAATTGAAATCAAAGAGTGTTCTCAAAAAGTGTAATATCGTTTGTCCGTCAGAATGATTAGGCGTTTCTCCGTCATTAACCAACTTCTTAAATTCAGTTAAATCAAAGTAAGAATCTTCTCCGGCATTAAAGTCCCACGAACTCATTGCGATTACTTCAAACACCTTGAGACAAAGATTTTTCTTGCGGTCGGTTGTTGCGTTCTCCTTAAACCAGTTGCTAATTTTTTGTGTCTTGGTGAAAATATTACCGGACTTATTCTTATTCTTGGTTTTGGCTGCCGCTTCCGCTTCTGTTCCCAAAGCAACATTAGAATCGGTCTTTATTTTCGCGTTGGTTTCGTTCTTTATTTTCGAGCCCAAAACAACATTGGGATCGCCGCCTCTTTTAATCAAAGACCTGTGATGAATCGATTTACAGATTTTCTCTACTTCTTTTTCAGGGAGCGGAGTTTTCAAATCGTTGTTGTAAATCTGCATCGTTTTGATTAAGATTTCTATAGGCTGTAACACGTTAGTTTCACAACAAAACAGACCGGCAACCGACGTTAAAGCCAAATTACGATTCCCGACAGGAATCTCGTGCGCTACCGTTTTCCACAGCAGATAACGTTTATCAACGTCGTTTTCATCGTCGTATTGAAAAACATTTTTCCACCCGATGTGTATTTGTGTCCTGTCCCTATCGCCTATCCAAACCTTTAGGATTTTGTCGTAGGTCGTATAAGCTCGCACCCCCAAAAAATCACAAATTATCTCGTCCGTCGATTTCGTTGGATCAGGTATTGATTTTTCCTTTACCGTAAAAGGACTTTTAATCGTTTGTGTTGCTTTGGGTTGCTCTACTGTTGCTTTATTCGATTCTTTAACCTTGCTTGCGCCAAATGTCTTTTTATCTGACTTGTCGTCTGTTTGCGTGTCTTCATCGTCCGTAAAAGTTTCGCAAGGACACCCGACAGATTTTTCTTGTTTGGATTTTTTCTTGTCCGCAAAATATTTAGCATCCTCTTCTTTGTCTTCTTTCTGCAACGCCGCCAATTCAGCCAACGTTACTTTTCGAGTAGGTACTTTTGCTATCGGTACTCTTGTCCCTGTTATCGGTACTGCTATCGTATCAAGTTCTTGCGATGTTTTATTTTCGCTTGAATATTTATTTTGCTTTCCCTCTTCAGTAAGATATTCGTCTTCTAAATCGCAACGCGGAGAACCGGTGAAACCGGAATTAAGAATCGTTTGAATCCCTTCCTTTTGTAAATCGGTAAGCCTTCCAAGTTGCTTTATATCCTTAAAATCATCAAAAGGAATAATCTCGCTGATGCATTCTTTAAGTTTTTCATATTGCTCTTTATTGTTGGCTATCCATAATTTATCAAGCCAGAAATAGCAGTCTTTTTCACGAACACTGCCCGGAGCACTAACATAAGAATGCGCGTCGCTTTTTACATCGAATGCGCCGGGAATAATACTATTGGATTTTAATCCGTCGCACTTCAAAAAATAAAGATGAACGCCCGGTCCGTGTTTTTCGCTGCCCGGCGTAAAAGCAACAAGAGCTTTGCTGAATTTCCCGTATTTGGCACACAGAAACTTAACATAACGTTGAGTTTTCTCACTCCAAAAACTATCAAAATCAAGAACCGTTATATTAACGCAGGTAATGGCTAAATTGTACGGCGAAATACCATCGCGTCCAAATCGGAACATTTCCCTTATTTTACCGAAAAAAGGAGCTGTTACTGCGTCCCGTACACCATAAATAAGACCCCCGTTTTTAAAACAGCAATGACCGTCTTCATCCCTAACGCTATAAGGTGAACCAAGAGGAATATTCGTTCCAAAAGTCAACGGACAAACGTAAAAACCGGCGCGGGCAACCCGAAACACCTCTTTTTGTGAAATACCTAAATTTTGCTCTATCGGTTTATTCCATTTTTCGTTATCACGTTTGTTTTGACACTGCTTATAAGTTCGCCCGTCAACACCTTTATAAATCCGAAAGTTTCTATTATCCGATTTCCGTCTATATTTTTCATAAAGTTCATCATACGACGGATCTATTACTTCGTCGGAAATCTGCGAAAGATAACTGTAATCAATTTTGTTTTCATTTGCATCAGGAACATGAGGATTGTTTTTAGGAAATTTTAAAAGATAGTCCCGCCGAAACGCTTGTAATCTATGAAATGCCAAACGATTCTCTTCCGACTTCTTTTGCCTTTCTTCTCTACACTCTGCTTTTTTGGCATTTTCTACTATCTCTTCCAATTCTCTTGCTTTTCTCTTCAGTTCTCTTGCTTCTTTCTTTTTTTCACGGTGTAATTCACGCTCTAATCGTTTCAATACTTTATTAATTCCTTTTTGGCGTTTTTCCTCTTTTCGATATTTTTTGATTTCTTCTTTTCTCCATTTTGAATATTCTTTACGCCATGTTTTGTGTGCTTCTTTTATTGTTTTAGAATCTTTGGAAGAATCCGCATCAATTCTTAGTTGCCGCATATCATCGCGAGCCTCTTCAAATTGAATTGGAGTAAAACGTTTATTTACTTCCTCTCTTCTTTTCTGTTCTTCCTTTTTGCGTTTTGCTTTTTCCTGTTCTCTTTTTTTGCGTTTTGCTTTTTTATCGTCATCTTTTTGCTCTTTGAGACGTTCAATACGATCTAATGCTTCTTGTCTTTCCCGTTCCCTTTTTTGTTTAATCGCTTCACTCTCTTCCGGTGTTAAAAGTTTGCGTTTTTTAGATTTTGATTTTGATTTTTTAGGTTTTGCTGAAAACTTAACTACATTATCAGATAGTGTTGAATCAAAATCATTATTAGAATTGTTTTTGACTTCTTTTTGCGTCGGTAACGGAACATCTTGAAATTCGTACCCACAATCAGGACAAACGCCTACATGAGTCCGAACAATTTCTTTACATTCAGGACAAACTTTGGTGATGGCGTTAAGTGCATCCGCATAAGAATCTACTGAAGTATCAGTAGTTGTGTTTTCGCTAGAATCAATAACTTCATTTTTGACAAGACTCGCTTTTAGTCTTTGCGCACGAAAATGAGCTTCATATTCTCGCTGTCTCTTAATTTTCTGTTCTAAAGAAGGCATGGAAATCGTCAACAACTTTCAATGGCGACAAACTTTTCGGGAAAAACGCCACCGAAAAGTTTGTTGACGATTTTTCCAATTTATTTTAACTCGTCTGAATTATTCTAGTTTTGTCAACCGGCAAATTTGCCGGTTTCTATTTCTCTATGTATAATCCGCTGAAACTTAGACATGGAAAAGTCAACTCACTTGACGGGGACGGAACTTGTACGGAAAAACGCCCCCGTACAAGTTCGTTGACATTTTTCTAATTTATTTCAACTCGTCTGAATTATTCTAGTTTTGTCAACCGGCAAATTTGCCGGTTTCTATCTTTCTACCTAGTTTTTTTCAAACGAAGGGTAAAGTTTATAATAAAATTGAAATGTTGTGTGATAACGATCAACTAAAATTAAAAATTTTTTTTACCCCAACACAACTATATCTATAATTACTTTTCACATCTGGAAAAAAATAATATTTAAATTGTTTTGCTCAATTATTCTCTTTATAAAGAACGAGCCAACCTTTATAAAAAGTCGTATTGTTGATGGTAACGGTGCTTTTAAGAGCAATAGGTCTTGCCGCTTTCCAAAAGTTAGAATCTTGACTCTTTGTTAAATGAATAATTAATATTTTGCAATTGTCCAGATTCATCTCTGTATAAATTCGGTGATTAAAATTCGCATCATACGGAAATGCAAAGTGTATCTCCATCTCTGTAAACATTTGAATTACAACATGCGTCGATACTAATTTGTCTTTTATAATTTGTTGATTTTCTATGTTTTTTAAATTTCGTATTTTTCGATTTATACGTCGTCTCTTTTTCAGTAATCGTTTTCGTTGTTTTTTCATGTCGGCGACCCAAAAATAAAAATTTTTTATTCAGCCTACAACTATATCTATAATTACTTTTCACATCTGGAAAAAAATAATATTTAAATTGTTTAACCAAATCAAAAATCTTTCAAAAACACAACCGGCAAATTTGCCTGTTTAAGATAGGTAGTTTGAACAAAAAAGATAATATATGTTTTTTGAACCGCCGCTCTCTATAACAGTATCTACTTTTGCTTTTCATTTGAAAAATAATTAATTTAAATTGTTTAATCAAAAATTGAGCATCCACACCAAAGACAAGCAGTAAATTTGCCGATTACAAACAGGCAATTTGGGTAGTTTGGATAAATCACATCTTTTTAGATCGTTCTTTCGCTATTTTAACGGCGATTTTAACATCGCTATGGTCATAGTCTCCGGTAACGCCAATCGTTTTGTGTCCGGCAACCGCCCGTGCAGCATCACGACCATATTTCATAGACAATTCCGTCACTGATGCATGACGTAATTGATATGGTGTCCAATGTGGGATTTTCTCATTATCTGGAAGTGTTTTATTTGCTTTGATAATTGACCGCTTAATGTACCTGCCATAAGAATCGACCGTATAAAATTCCGGCACATGCCGTTTTCTATTTTTCCGGTAAATCGTATCACATCCCTTTTTCTCTTTTACTGCATCGCTCGGAGAAAAAACCGCCTGTTCCGGTGTTTTGCCGATGAGTCTCGGTGCAATTAATTCCTGTTCCGGTTTACCAAGCGGGATGATCCTTCTATGCCCTCGCCATGTATTTTTATGTTTCATAGGGCAGTACATCCAAATTTCATTACTCATATCAATATCGCCGACATGCATTCGACACACTTCATTAGGACGCATACATGATTCTTGTTGTACCTGAACCATTGCGGCAATTGTCGGTGAAAGATACGGCAATGTCGCTTTCACTACCTTATCTGATACATCAGTACGCGGTATCGTATCAGGAGCTTCAGTTTTACCCTGACGCAATACCGGAACAAACTTTAACGCTTCCGCAACTGATGCCGGAACTATTTCCTGAACAACGCCCCAACGAAATATTCCTTTAATAATATTCGTTAATTTATTGCAATATTGCCGACTGTAGGGTTTACCGCCGTATCTGCTTTCTTGTTTTACAAATTGTTCTTGAACTGCTTTTAGACATTTTGGGCTAAACAATTCAATCGGATAACCGGAATAGACCTTTAACAGAATCCGTAAAGCGGTTTTAGCATTACTGTAATCCGATTTGCAGCAATTCTCTTTTGTGTAATCCAAAAAGGCAACTGCAAGTGTATCGACAACACTTTTTCCAATAGGTGAAATATTGGTTGGTGATATTGACCATTCGGCAATATACCGCGCATAGTTTTGTGCTGCTTCCTGACTGCCGTATTTACCAAGATAAATACGTTTCCCGTTAATTCGGACAAATGCCGTTCCTCCGTTATTCCCCATTTTGGGGGGTGTAGAGTTTTTTCCCATGATTTTTCCTTTCGTGTTTGTAGTTTATCCCAATTGAGACTTTTATCCCAATTGAGACTTTAGTTTATCTCATTTAGGATTTTAGTTTGTCCAAATCTGGACAAATCGAAATGCAAAAACACAAATCATACGAACAGAAAAATTTAGCGCAAGTCCTTATAATATAAAGACTTAAAAAAACATACCCAACTCAAACCAAACAAACAATCGAAGGATTGTCAAGAGTACGCACTTTTAGAGTTTAAAGCCGGTGATTTAAAGTTCAGAGCCATGACCGGAAGGTCGCAATCTCAATCCGGCAACCTTCCGGTTGCGGCTCTGAAGTTCAACGGTTTTTATTCGATTTTTCGGTTGGGTCCGATTTTATCTTCGTCTTTTTTTTCGAGCAGAAACCCTTTGAAAAAATAACCGTTTTCTTCTGAAATCCCATAGAAACCGGAAGGTCCGAAATATCGGCTCACTTTGTCAAATTCCGGCAAGTTCTTACCGTCAAAACTTTGCGGACGAATTCCTTCTTCCTCTTCAGGAACAAAAAGAGCGTTAATGATTTTACTAAGAATCGCCTGAGATTGCGGCATTTTGCCCTGTCTCACCAATTCATAAGTCGGTTGCAACGTTTTATCGGTTCGCGAAAAGAATTGCAGAAAATGCGGTTTGTCCGTCATACCCATACCGGCAAAAATGGTATCAATTTCTTTGTATTCCGGTACATTTTTAATCGTTGATTTTTGTTCGGAATCAAGCCTGTCCAGAATTGTTTTAAGATATTCGCCGTTGGTGGAAACGAATAAACAACCTTTGGCAACCGTAACCGCTCCATCAGGAAAAACCGGCGGCGGATCGGTTTCCTGACTGCTTGTCGCAACCTGTACGGTTTTGGCGTTTGTTCTCACTCCAGTAGTCGAAGCCGTACTGACAAGACTTGGAACTCCGCTTGGTCCGGCAAAAGGTTGAATGACCTCTTCCGCCGGAACACGTTGCCAAAGAATATAAGAACGATGTTTGATCGGTTGCATTTCGTGATCATTTTCGAAAAGTTTTTTCAGAGCTTTAATCATGTTCTGATCTTTTCCTTCTTTCAATTCAACCGCAACCACGATACTTTCACTGGTCGGCGTGATCGGTAACGCATATTTTGACATGCTGAGAACACGTTGACCGAGATTGACCAGAATTTCTTCACGGATATTGATTTGCGGTCCATACGGATCAACTTCGATTCCTTTAATAATATCGTTCCACGCACCGGTTTCCCCCTGCATCACCAACGCATCAAACAATGTCCCGAAATGGTCGAAAATAGCAAGCGGATCAACAAAAAGAACGGTACAACGTGCCAAATCGGAAGGCATCCAGTGGGGCAGAGTGAAATTGGTTGCGTCAGGAAAAACGAACATCTGCATTGCCAACTTATAAGGCTTCTTCGCATACACAAAAACACGGCAAACCGTTTCCTTCTCTTCCGCTTTAACACTCACAACACCGCCGATTCCCTGAACTGCATCGAAACCTTGTTGTTTTAGGATGGTAAAGACGGACGGTTTATTTTTGCGTTTTTCGGCGACGGATCCTCTTATCAGTACACGGATTGATTCGCCATAATTGAGCGGTTCGAGATACCATCGGATGAGCGGTTCGGAATCTTTCGGCATATCGTCGAGGCATCGCTTCAGAACCACCTGATAATCTTCAACATCCGCCAACGATTTTCCTGAAGGATTGCTAATTCGGTCGGCAATAAGTTTGAGCAACTCTTTTTGGTCGGAAACAATTAGATGATTGTCTTTGATAAAGTAATAGGCAAAACGGTCAATTGATTCTGTTGTTGGTTGGGGTTTGGGTTTGGGAGTTTCTTTGGTCGATAGAGAACGTTCCGGAAACGCCAAAATTACAATTTCCTGTTCTTTATATTGTTCGGTTGTCTGCTTAACACCGACACCGATTAGTTTTTCGGTTAAACGTTTCAGGTAATCCTCTGCTTCTTTCCGGCGGTCTGTGATATCCATTGTGAAGACATAACCGGGAACTTGGTTAGGGATTGCGATCATTCCGACCGCGACTTCACCGGAAGGAAGTTGTTCAATACCGTCCAGAGTGAGTCCGAAACTTTCCTCCATTCGATCATTAAGTTGTTTCCGCAAATCCTTTTTGAATGCTTCCATCATTGGGTCATTCAACAGAGTTCCGACTTGTGTTTTACTCCATTGTTCACCGAGTTCTTTGAGGTTACGGATTGCCAGAAACCCTTTGGTGGAATCGGGAAAGATTTTTTCTGACGGTGTTTGTGCCGAAGCCGAAGAAACAACGACTAAGGTGAGAACACAAAATACTACGGAAAGAAAACGGGACATCCCGCCCAATGTTTGCGTTGAAAACACTTAAATTCTCCTCAAATTCAATAAAGTTAATAGTTGGCAACCGGTTTTGTTTATCAGACTACTCAAAATACCGGAAACCTAAAACAGATGAAAGAAACAAACGGCTTTTTGTAAAATCAAAGTCAAAGTAAAAGTCAAAATAAAATGGGTTAAATCGTTTATTCTACAGTCAAACAACATGAAAAAACTTGACCATGTAGAAAAATGTCTTTACAGAATAGCAGATTTTCCAAAATTGACAAGGGCAACTCCGTAGTTTTCGGAAGAAGATCACATTGGGAACTGCGACACCATACGTAGTCCTCATTTTATCGTCTTTGCAGTTTTGAAATTCAATCCGGAGTTGTCCCTATCGGGACGGAATTTTTATTCGCAACCTTCCGGTTGCAGCTCTGAAAATCGCACGAAGACTTCTGAAGATGGCAACGCGATAACTCTAATCGTCACCACCAAACACCAAACGCTCCCAACAACGCGGGGCAAGCCCGCGCCGTTAATGGTTCGGTCAATTTAGTTAACGACGTGGGTTACCCCGTGTTTGGGGGTTAAGCCAGACAACGCGGGGCAAGCCCACGCCGTTAACGTTCGGTCAATTTAGTTAACGACGTGGGTTATCCCGTGTTTTAGTGTTAAGTCTAACAACGCGGAGTACCCCCCGTCGTTAACAAACAACACGGGGTTTACCCTAATACTACTGTATTGCTCAATTTGCTCGTACCTTTATCGCGTGGCAATTTTTCCGTTTTAAAAAAATTGTCGGTAGTTTTTTTTTTTTTGAAATTTTTCTACATTGCTCTTTTAGCTTACCAGCGATTCTGCTATCATAACCGTTGGTTCTGCTATAAAATCCTTCTTGGTTGTTCCGATTCTAATAATTTCAGAAGCCAAGGAGGGTTTTTCCTATGACTTTTATCCCATTTTTTTCCGATTCTGTCAATCCCAATTTTTCGACCGTTCCCAAAACATCCCCTTCTTCGGTTACTTC
>JAIROD010000394.1 GCA_031257725.1 Planctomycetaceae bacterium
TTACTAATCACCTTCGGATCGGCATAATTCAACAGGAAATCTACAAAAAACGTTATTTGGCAAAGTATTTGACGAATATAAGCGTCAAAAATATTCCCCGATTTTTCTTTTTTTCCCGAGTTGTTTTCTTGTTTCGGTGATTCGTTGAATGGTAATTTTGAGGAGGTCATCTTGGGTCGTTGTGTGTTGTAAGGTCGTTGTGTGCTGTAAAAAATTGGTCATCTACTTAGGATGATTTCTAATTCTTCCTTTTTACTTTTGGGCATCTCTCATAATTCAATTTTTTATTTTCAACCTATTAGTTAATAGTTAATAGTTAATAGTCGACGGGGTTTACCCTGTGTGTTGGGTTAAGTCTAACAACGCGGGGCAAGCCCACGCCGTTAACTTTTAACTTTCGGTAAATTCTGAATGATGAGAGATTCCCAATTATTTCTAATCACAACGTTTTTATGAAAAATTATTTATCCTTATTATCTTATTTGTCCCTAATGTCCTTTCACGAAACACTTTACTAAAAAAGAGACCAATTTAGGCAAAAGTATTTTTAGAAGTTCCCTCCTGATTTATACGATAAAATCACTACAACCGGAATAATCGGTAAAGTTTAACTAAACTGACAACCGATATATTTTTTGGGTATTTTTAATTAAATCGGTTAATTGGTAAATCTAGTCGATTTGATTAATATTTTCCGACATAGTTGCCGGTAGGTTTGATCGGGGCATACCGTCTAACTATGTTTGTCGGCAAAAGACAACAAGAAAGTGATAGAAAAGATGAACTTTCGTCAAATGACAACTACTGTATCTGCCGGTTTTAACAATTATTCTTTTCACCTTGATCGGTGGTTTGGATGTTGTATTGTTTCTATATTTTGTGTAATCTTCCTATTTATTACAGAAGGTTGTAGCCGACAACATTATCGGATTAAGGCGGACAATGAAGTTTACTCACTCTTGGCGACCGGCGGAACGCATGATCCTCGCTGGAAACTCGACGATTACCGAATCAATACGGATTGCCGTTCACGGATGTTTGATCCGTTCCATCCCGATTTTGAACCGATGCCGCCGGACGATTCGGCGGCTCATCGTAAAATGCATGTTGTTGATGGTAAAATCGCTTCTCAACATTGGCATGATAAAGGAATGACGCGAAATGTTGAAAATTCCGGCTGGCAACAATATTTATTGTTTAATGAAAAAGGAGCGGTTCCGTTGGACAAAGACGGAGCGGTAGAACTTGCGCTGCTCCACTCGCCGGAATATCAAGCGGCGTTGGAAAATCTTTATTTGGCGGCGATGCGGGTTTCTCGTGAACGGTTTCGGTTTGACGTACAGTTTTACGGCGGTGATTCTCTGTTTTATACGGCAAATGGAAGACTTCGTGAAAACGGCAGCAACAACCTTCGTAACGACATTAATCTTGATGCCGGAAGGACCGGAGCGGAAATTCTTTTTGCTACCGGCGGTGAATTGGTGGTTGGTTTAGCCAATTCGATCACGTGGTCATTTAATGGTACGAATACATGGTATGCGGATTCTTTGTTTAATATCGGGTTGGTGCAGCCGATTCTCCGTAACGCCGGTAAAAAAATTGTGTTGGAAAATTTAACGCAGGCGGAACGGGATTTTTTAGCGGCGATCCGTCAAATGGTTTTTTTCCAACAAGGTTATTATGCGAAAATTGTTACCGGAGTCGGACAGCAATCGGCGCCGGTCGGAAGTATCAATGCGGCGAATACTCCGACATTCAGCAGCGGATTTTATGGTCTTCTTGCGGAGCAAATTCGAATCCAGAATCAACGCCAGAATATTATTGCATTGGAGGACAATCTGCAACGGTTTGTTGAAGTTTTTGATGCCGGACAACTGACGGATGTTTCGCAAGTTGAAGAAACACGGCAACGGTTACTTAATTCGGAAAGTTCATTGCTCCAACGTATTATGACCTATCAGGGCAATACCGATACTTACCTTCGCTCGCTTGGTTTACCTCCTGATTTGAAAGCGGATATCAGCGATCCATTAATGGAACAATTTCAGTTAACTTCTCCGGCGTTGACGGATTTACAGGAAGACTTAGGCGGACTTCTTGTTCATGTCCGAACCAAAGAAAAACCGTTACCGGAAGATTTTGGTGAAAATCTGGAAAAGATTATAAAACGTACAGAAGGTGAAATTCAGAATTTGTACAACGATTTGGAGGTTTTACAAAAAAGTGTTCCTGATCGGATTGAGAGTCTTCAAAATCTTGCGGCGAATCTCGCGGAACGCTTGCAGCAAGGCGAACGGATTGATCCAATTATTTATGATACAACTATTTTTCAAACGCGGATTGAAAAGTTACAAAATGAGACGGTTCCTGAAAATGTACGCCGGATGAAAGCGGCGTTCAAATTATTGGAACAAATTATTCAACTTGACGAACCCGTACTTCGTCAAATGATTCGGAACAATTCGTTTGAACCGGAAGTTCGTGAAGCGTTGGAAATGCTCAAATTGAATGAAGCAACATTATCGGGTGTGAATGAAACACTGTTGGAACGTCAGCAGGAACTCGAAAAATCGCGGGAACTTTTTGAGACATTAAAAGATGTTTCCGGAAAACGCGGTGGTGCAACCGTAACAGAGATAACGACCGCAAATGAAACCGTAACAAATGCAACTGCAACAAATACAACTGCAACAAAGACAACAGCAACAGAGGAATCACAAAATCCGGAAGACCGGAACAATAATCCGCTTGTTCCGAAAATTTCGCGGCGTGATGCGGTTGTTGCGGAAACGTGGGAAAATGGGGAAGAATCCAGAGCGTCTTTCAAGGATAACAGTAATTCGTTGAAAATCAAAACGAAACGTGATCGGGAGGAAGCCCAAAGAATTGTTGCGGAATTACGGCAAAAAGATGATTATCGGGATTGGATTCGTCGGGTTTTGTCGGCGTTCCAATATGAATTAATGTCGCTTTCCCTTATCCAAACGCGGGCAAGACTGGATACAATCACGTTGGTTCCGACATCAATTACACCGGAGGACGCTTTTCAGATTGCATCGGAAAACAGACTTGACTGGATGAATCGACGTGCGTCGTTGGTTGATACATGGCGTCAAATTGATCTTGCCGCGAATCAACTTAAAGGCGACTTAAACGTAACACTTGACGGTGAAATTGGAACGGTTGATAAACACGGCATCCGGTTTGACGGCGACAATGGTCGTCTTCGGGTAGGTTTGAACTGGGATTCGCCGTTGACCCGCCATAATGAAATG
This sequence comes from Planctomycetaceae bacterium, assembly GCA_031257725.1. Classification (GTDB taxonomy): domain Bacteria; phylum Planctomycetota; class Planctomycetia; order Pirellulales; family Thermoguttaceae; genus WRKP01. The sequence goes on from JAIROD010000394.1 coordinate 3,276, forward strand.
CTCGACTATCGCCGCACTCAAGTAGAATATCAAGCGGCACGGCGTGACTATTATACTTATGTTGATTCGGTCAATGCCGAACTTCGGCGTATTTTAAGAAATACACAATTACATCAGATTGATTTTGAAATTGCGCGTAATGCGGTTTTAATTGCGACAAGTCGGGTGGATGTTTGGCAACTTAACATGGAACAACCGCCGGCACGCGGTAAAACAATTGAAGTAAGTACCGCAACACAACTTATTGGGGCGTTGGACGGATTGATGACGAGTCAGAACGAATTTCTGAACACATGGGTTTCCTATCAAACGCAACGAATGTTACTTGATTTAAATATGGGAACGATGGAGCTGGACAGGTTAGGACGTTGGGTAGATCCGGGAGTGATCACGAAAGATCGGGCGGTATCGAAATCTTCGCAATCCGTACAGAAATTACCCCCTAAACCATTAACACCCAAACATCGCCGTGTTCATCAACATCAACATCTTGTACAACGAAAACTTTCTGATCCGTCGGTACCGTCTGCTCCGCGGTTGGATCATGAATTGATTACTTCAAATATTTCAGAGATGTCAAAAAATTCTGAAAATTCAAAAATTTCTGAAAATTCAAAAAATGCCGGAATTTCTGAACCGAAAAAGAAGTCGGTTATTTCGTCGGGGTTAATACAACCGGAACCGAATCTGGAAAGAACAATCCTCCAAACATCCTGGAACGGCGAATCCTCCGAATCTCAACCAGCCCCTTTACCGCCTTAAAACGAATATTCCCTTAAAATTCAGCGATTGTTCTTGACGTAAGTCGTTTTACGGCATCTTGTTACATCAAAATTCTGCTGTTTTGATACTGGGTGCATTCATTTAATACTGAAAAAGAAAGCACAAGATGGGAATTGCTATACTTTTTTTCATTTTGTCAAGAGGAAATAAATAGATCATCAATAATACAATTTACTGGGTACACTTTTTGAGTCCCCCTGTAATTTCAAGTGCCGAACGAAAAATCGACCGCTCTAAAAGGGAATATCCGTTTCAGAAGTGGCGAATGTGGTCAAAGGGATCAGTAACGGTAAATTTGTTCTGAAACGGGATTTATTACCTTTGCCAAAGGTACGTATTATGTTGATATTCCGATTAAATTAATTAACGATAATCTTGTTGAACCTGATAAAAAGGTTTTGGAAAAAAATATATTTTTCTCATTTTTACATCTGCCCTATCACATTCGTCCAACCCAAATGTTAAAATCTATTAGTTGTATTTTCAGTTTTTTTGCTAATTGGTTTTTTGATGAATATCTCCATGTCTTGGCGAACTTGTTTTATTTCGATTGTTTTGTCCATGATGGTTTTTATCCAAACCGTTATTGCGCAAGAGAAACAGTTATATTCAAAATACAAAGAACAGGAAAGTGTCGCGGTCGCCAATCAACCGCCGCAATCTCCGCCGAAAATTGACCGGCTTGACATCAAAGCATCGTTCATTGTTTGTATGATTTCGGACGGTAACGATGGG
>JAIROD010000565.1 GCA_031257725.1 Planctomycetaceae bacterium
AACATATCGACAGTAATAATTGTATCACCAATTACTGCCGCGTCATCACCTAAAAGTTCTGTACCGGCTCGGCTCCGCAACCGCTTGATCCATTCTGTTTCCATTACTCACCTTTACTCTTACATTAAAAAATTGGTAATATTTTTCGTCTGCTTGTTAACAATGGGAAGGTTGTTTTGTTAAATGGTTTTTGTTAGGAAAATCAGGTTGGAAATAAGGTTCTGTTAAAACAATACTTGAAAAGATTAGTCCTTTTAAAGTGTTGTCTCTGCGGGACGGAATAGTTACGATTAGTAATTCTTACGAATTTGATTTTGCCGGTTGCTCCAATTTATCAATCCAATCTTTAAAATGAGGGCATTGATTACAAATTTTTTCTACGCCGATTTGTTGGAGAATTCGCCATCCGTGTGCGTTGACACTGCTTCCCTTTTTATAACCATTTACCAGTTTCATAATTCTTTTTGACGGAGCCGTTTCGGATGAATCATTGATTTTTTCACATTGACCGCCAAATTCGTTAATAATCTCCTGAAATAATTCCCAATCAGTCTCCAGAACATGCCCCATTATCTTGGCATCGGCAAAAAGAAGTGCTTCCAGTTCATGCATCTGAATATAAGGAATAAAACGTTTCGGATTAAGATTCTTAAATTTAATATTTACAGCATTACCTACCCCTTTTTCGATTGTATCCGCCTTTTGTAGATAAGACTCTTTTTGATGAGCTTCGTTCCAATTGGGCCAATCATTCGGCAATGCGTAATAATCAAAAAACGTTGTTACGAAGACATTTTTTTCCTGCGTAATAAGATTACAAATTTCCGGTAAAACTCTTTCAAATCGACAATCGCCTCCTTTTTTTCCCGGTTTTCCGACAATTCGCGGTGATAGAAGAATACCCCGACTAGCAAGGTAGGGGGCGATGACCTGTTGAATAACAGCACGTTCCGTATGCCCCTCAACAACAGCATAGACGTTAATCATAAGATTGCCCTCCCTCAAAGAATATTCTTTTCCAATAGCTCACCGAAAGTGTAATTTTCCAACCAACAACTCATTTGTTCTTCATCTAAACGACGAAATGTAGAGGTTTCTCCTCCTTTACGATCAACGGCAATAACGTCATTCGGAGAAAAATGATTTAATAACAGAGTTGATTGTGTTGAGACAATCAATTGAGTTTTTTCGGCGGCAACTTGGATCAGTCCGGCCAAAACACTAATCGCAAACGGATGAAGTCCCAATTCAGGTTCATCTAAAATAATGACCGATGGAGGATTGGATTGCGTGAGTACTGTTGCCAAACAGATAAAACGAATCGTTCCATCAGAAAAATGATAAGGTTGCATCGGAAAGTCCGAGTTTTTTTGTTTCCAATCCAATTTAACCTTCAATGACTTTTTATCGTTTTTTCTAAGTGTCAATAGGAAATCATCAAAAAACGGCGCAACCAATTTGACATGATCGACAATTTTATTGTACGCATCACGCTCTTCCTCTCGAAGCCAATGCAAATAAGGTGCAATATTTGATCCGTTTGACCTCAATTTCACACAATCGTCAACACTTTCCGAACGGCGCATCGCAGCAGTGTCGCTTGTATCACGAAAATGGTAAACCTGCCATGAATTGATTGTGTTATAAACAAAGTAGGCAACATCGTGGTGTGAACCGCCGGCTCCGGATTGATTTTTCTCGTTTGGTAATTGTGCTTCCGCATGTCCTTTTCCAATTGGCTGCCAGTCGTCGAATAGTCCACCCTTATCATAATTTTCTTCTATTGTGAACATAAATTGTTCATCGACTGTTGGTTCAAGAGTAAAACGGTAGCCATTGTCTCCGAACATCAATTCGGCATGAATGTTTTTCGTTGTACTTGGACCGTTAAAAAAGAAACCGTCTGCTCCTCCGTGTTTTATTGTGTGCGCACCGAGCCGTTGGTCTATGATTGCTCGAATCATACGAAAGAAATCAATAAAGTTACTTTTCCCCGCACCGTTTGTTCCGATGAGAATATTTATGTCGCGTAATTCAAAGTCGTCCAAATTCTTGATTGATTTAAATCCGCGAATCGTTAGTCGATTCAATTTAGTACGCATGTTTAACTCTACTTATTTTGTAATTATTCAGTAGATTGGTCATTCGATTGGTAGGCAACCTTTCGCCGAAAGGTTGCGTCGGCGATAGCCGACTTGCCCCTGTTTTCCGCCGGCAATCAGTTTCCAAACCAGTCAGAAACACAAATTGCCCAATCGAATCTGATTCACTGTTGCCTATCGGCAACGCAACCTTTCGGCGAAAGGTCGCCTACCTGATGAATATTTCCTAATAATACACTCTACTGAATAGATACAAAAAAATTGAGTTAAGAGAGATGCCCTACCGTACTTCCGCGAGAAAAACTCGCATGGAAAGAGGAATGAACTTCAATGCGGAATTGAGATTGGGTTTGGGGCCTGTTCCTTCGGGAAAAATATCATTGGGTGTTGCGGATGAAGTATCCAGAAAAAGCCGCCATGAAAAATTTTGACACACTGCCGGAAAATAAAACTCACGCGGTTCCCAACCGCCATGAAACATCATTAAAAGATGATACAACGAACCTTCATATTCTACTGTCGGCGGTACAGCGGAAATCAGACAGGTTAAACTTCGGTCAAGACTGTTATTCCAAGGCACCGCACCGCCAAGCGCACCATACCAACTAATATCCGGTAATCCGCCTGGAATACGCGGTTGACCGGTCATAAAATAGGGTTGCCTTACGGTAACATCTTTTTTACGAAACCGAATCAATTCCTTGACAAAACGCCGAATATCGCCATGCCGTTTGAGAAGCCGCCAATCGAACCATGAAATTGCGTTGTCCTGACAATAAGCATTATTATTACCTCGTTGCGTCCGACGGACTTCGTCGCCGGCGGAAAGCATCGGCACGCCCTGACTTAACAGAAGTGTTGCCATCATGTTCTTAATCTGGCGATTGCGTACTGTTTCTATTTCCCGATTGGTTGTCGGTCCTTCCACTCCGTAATTGCAACTACAATTGTTGTTTTCGCCATCCCGATTCTGTTCACCGTTTTCTTCGTTATGCTTATGATTGTACGAGACAAGATCATTCATGGTGAAGCCGTCGTGTGCGGTTACGAAGTTAATACTATTTTGCGGTCGTCGTCCGCTGTGAGAATACAAATCGCTTGAACCGGAAAGCCGGGTTGCCAACGCCCCCGTCATATTTTGATCACCCCGCCAAAAACGCCGAATATCATCGCGGTATTTTCCGTTCCATTCCGCCCAGCGTTGTGAACCGAAACCGTAGGCACCGAATGAACCGACCTGATATGCCCCCGCAGCATCCCACGCTTCCGCAATAATTTTGGTATCGGCAAGCAAGGGGTCTTCCGAGATTTGTTCGATTAACGGCGGATTGGCTTGAAGATTCCCCGATTGGTCACGGCTTAAAATGGACGCTAAATCAAACCGGAATCCGTCAATATGATAGTTATGTACCCAATGTCGAAGACAATTAAAAATCATTTCACGGACAATCGGATGATTACCATTGACCGTATTACCGCAACCGCTGTAATTTTTGTAATATTGACCGCGGTCGAGCATGTAATAAATTTGGTTATCGAGTCCTTTGAAGCTGAGAGTGGGACCAAACTCGTTCCCTTCGCAGGTGTGATTGAAGACCACATCGAGAATCACTTCGATTCCTGCCTGATGAAATGCACGAACCATTTCTTTAAATTCGCGAACTTGCGCACCGGGTTCTTTGCCGTAAGCATAACCGCGATGCGGTGCGAAAAACGCCATTGTGTCGTAACCCCAATAATTTTTAATTTGTAGTTCTTTGCCGTCGCTCCCTAAGATTGGAAATTCATGAATCGGCATCAATTCGACTGCCGTAATTCCTAAGTCTTGTAAATAGGGAATTTTTTCGATCAGACCAAGATAGGTTCCGGGTCGAGTTACTTCACTTGAGGGCGATTGGGTAAAACCGCGAACATGAAGTTCATAAATGATCGACTTTGAAAGATCATGCCGGACATGCCGATCACCCCGCCAATCAAAATCATCGTCGTCAATAACAACACATTTTGGCGGTTGGACGATATGGTCTGGAGCGGGTAAAAAAGTTCCGGCTAATGCTTTCGCGTAGGGATCAATCAGTCTTGCACGCCCATCGAAACGGAGACCTTTTTCGGGTTCATACGGACCTTCCGCCTGAAAATGATAAAGTTGTTTGGCTTGGAGACCTTTGACAAACAACGACCAAACATGTCCCCAGCGGTTTTCCTCACGGTTGAACTGAATAACATCAGATGGTTCCAGATCGGTAATTTTTTCATATAAGAGGAGTTTCATTGCTTTTGCCAACCGGCTGACCACAACAAACTGAACCCCGTTATCGTGGAGAATAGCACCGCATGGAAGCGGATGCGTAAACCGCATTACTGGAGGAGGATCAATCATTTTTGACAATTCAAAAGGTGTCTTTGAAAAAAAGAAGGATCGGTTAGACCGGCTAACCCTGATTTCCTTCGGATTTGTTCGTAAAATAATCATTTATTTACCTATTTCCTGAATTTCTTCAATATAATCCCCAAAAAGACCTTACACAACATAAGAAACATAAGAAAAGAACCGTTTTTCTGTCCAATCCCCCCAACCGCTTTTTGCGAAGGGTTTCATCAGAAAAATGTTGTCGTCAATCGGTGGAGGTAAAAACAGTCCGGTCAACTCTTTGTTTCGGCGAATTAAGAAGCGATGTTTAGAAGGATCGACTCAGATATGATAAACAGTCCTAACTTGCAATTCTTTTTTATTTTAACATTCCCTATTTATACTATAAACGGTATGATATTGCTTGTTTTGTTTGATTCAAGGTTTATCTAATTCAGTAGTGGGCATCTCTTCCAATAATTCAATTTTTTATTTTCAACCAATTAGTTAACGACGAGGTTTATCCCGTGTTAGTTAACGACGGGGTTTACCCCGTGTTAGTTAACGACGGGGTTTACCCCGTGTTAGTTAACGACGGGGGTTACCCCGTGTTTTGGGGTAAGCCTAACAACGCGGGGCAAGCCCACGCCGTTAACTTTCGGTAAATGCTGAATGAATAGAGATTCCCAATAGTATATCCGCATTCTATTATGCAAAGGTTTTATATTGAGACGGTTGGTTGTCAGATGAATGTTTTGGACAGTGAGTTGGCGTACTCAGGTTTGGTTCAATCCGGTTTGGTTCCAACAACAGATCGTTACAACGCCGATGTGATTTTATTCAACACATGCAGTGTCCGGCAACACGCCGAAGATAAAATTTACAGCGCACTGGGACGATTAAAATATTGGAAAATGTTAAAACCTTATGGAGTGTTGGGTGTGATTGGGTGTATGGCTCAAAAGGATCAGCAGACCATTTTCCAACGCGCTCCCCATGTCGATCTTGTTCTTGGTCCCGGTCAATTAGAATTACTTCCCGAAACCGTTCATCAACTTCTCGATGAAAAATTACAACGTAATTATTCCGGTCAGATGTTGGAATCCGGTAGGAAACTTCTGGTGAGTTTGAAGCGGTTGGAGCATCGCCACAGCGAGGTGGTTGACAGTTTTCGTCTTTTCGATCCGGTTCGTCATTCCGAGTCGCGTACCAACCGCTTTCAGGCAATGGTTCGCGTCATGTTTGGGTGTGATAAATTTTGTACGTATTGTATTGTTCCATCGGTTCGCGGACCGGAACAGAGTCGTCCGCCGCGTGAAATTCTTGACGAGATTCGCGGATTGGTCAGTCAAGGGGTTGTTGACGCGACGCTGATTGGTCAAACGGTCAATTCTTACCGTTACCGCGAGAACGGCAAAACGACACGTCTTTCCGATCTTCTTTATCATGCGTCAGAGATTGAAGGATTGAAGCGGATAAGTTTTGTGACGAATTATCCGCGCGGCATGGACGACGAATTACTCCAAGCGGTTCGGGATTTGCCGAAAGTCTCCAAACATCTCCATATTCCAGCCCAAAGCGGTTCCGATTCCGTACTGCATCGGATGAAACGGAATTACACCTCAGCCGAATACAGGGAACTTGTTGACCGGATTCACGCGACGATTCCCAATGTGTCGATGACTTGTGATTTGATTGTCGGTTTTTGCGGTGAAACAGACGAGGAGTTTCGGAAAACGGTGGAATTGGTCGAATATTGCCGGTTCAAGAACAGTTTTATTTTCAAATACAGTGAACGCCCCAACACAAAATCAGCCGAACTTTATCCCGACAACATCCCGGAATCCGTCAAAAAAACACGAAACAACCTCTTGCTTGAAATTCAAGACAAAATCTCTCTGGAACGGAATCATCTGTTTATTGGTAAAACGGTGGAGATTCTTGTTGAGGGAATGAGCAAACAACTCGGAGATAAAAGGGTTCAACTTTCCGGACGGACTTGGTGTGATCGCATTGTCGTGTTTGAGTCGGCGGATGATCGGTTGGTCGGTCAATTTCTAAAACTAAAGATTTACGATGCGGCTCCTTTCACGCTGTTTGGGAAAACTCTTAATTAGACCTTTTCGCTAACCGAAGGATCGCACGCGTCCCGCGTGCATGAGTTATCGAAAAGTTCTAATTTCACCCTAACTCTGGGGATGCACGCGGGACGCGTGCGTTCCTTTCCTAAATAAACCTTTTCGTGTTTTTTCATAATTTTTATAGTTAGCGAAAAGGTCTATTAAGTTTTCTACCAATATGTTGTCCCCAGCGGGGTGGAATTTTTTATCGTTCCCTTTCAATTACCAACGCCTCAAAAAATGGGAAATAGACAGTCAAGAGGATGTTCGCAACCTTCCGGTTGTGGCTCTGACTGAAGTTTGCACTGAAGCCTGCCGCCCTAGAACACGCAATGCCCCTAATCATCTCCCCACGCCAACAAACGCTGCTGCATCGATAATCGTGTCAGAACCAAGAGTTTTTTTTGACACTCCATATCTTTCGGCGAGCTGTTTTGGCTTCGTTTTCAGCGAGTTGAAGGCGTTTTTTGGCACCGTTTGAGAACCGGTATTGGAGTAAAGCCCTTGCCAGCCCTTCGCGGACTAAAAGTTCATTAAGACAGATTTCACCTTGCGGCGTTTGAACATAGATCATCGCCAGATTTCGACCGTATTGATCAACCTGATCACCGTCAAACGCAACACGTACACGATTACCGCTGCGGGCAATCATTTGTTTTGTAAAGATCGAAGCTTCCTGCCCAAACGGTTGTTGGGGCGTATTGGGTTTGACCACTTCAGGTGTGTCGGCTCCAATAAGACGGATACGGTGTTTTATACCGTTGCCATCGACCACATCCAACGTGTCGCCATCAACAATATGAACCACCGGCCAAATTCCCTCTTTGAGTGGACTTTGTTTTCGGGACGGCAAGGGTTGGTTGTCGCGCGAAGAGATCGTTGCAGGAAAGAAATCGCCCACTTTAGCGGAAATTTGATCTCGCAACTTCGGGCTGAAAAAACCAATCACCAAAAGTACGGCAATCAGCAAAATCATGCCGTAACCGCCGCGCCGACGTACTTCCCGCCGTATCGCCTTTTTCACCTGATTCTGAACCGTTTGTTTCAACTTTTTACTCATAACCAATACAATAAACTTTTTTACACAAAAAGTCCAGAGCAATTTCTTTACTCTTCATACTTTAAAATTCGGGTAACTATTCAGTAGTGATCCTCATTATTTATCATCAGGTCAATAATCAAGAGGCAGGCGACCTTTCGCCGAAAGCAACGGTTGATCCCGGTTTTCTCATTTCCGTCCGCACCCAGGGGCAAGTCGGCTATCGCCGACGCAACCGCTCGGCGAGCGGTTGCCTACCAGCGAATCACCAATCTACTGAATAATTACGAATTGTGTTTACGTTTTTGATTAATTTTTTGCAGGATTGGCGATGACAAAAAGGGACGGTTATGGTATCTTGGCGAACATTCGTTAATGATGATCCGGCGGCGGCGTGCCAATTACTTCACTCCGGTATCTGCGTTGTTTACCGTTAATTATTGTCAACCGTTCATTAATTATTGTCAACCGTTCATTATTGTCAAGTCAAAGGAGCATTCAATGATGCTTAGGGAACTTAAAGAGATTGTTTTTGAAGCGAACCTTGATTTGGTTCGGCATCGTCTTGTGTTGTTTACTTGGGGCAATGTCAGCGGGATTGATCGGGAGCGGGGATTGATTGTTATCAAACCGTCGGGTGTTTCCTATCGTGAATTGACGGCGGACATGTTGGCGGTTCTCGATGTTCAGGGCAATCTTGTTGAAGGACAACTCCATCCTTCGTCCGACACCCCAACTCATTTGGTGTTATACCATTCCTTTCCTGAAATTGCCGGTGTGGTTCATACCCATTCAACCTACGCAACCGCATGGTCGCAGGCACAACGTGATATTCCGGCAAACGGAACAACTCACGCAGATTATTTTTATCAGGAAATTCCTTGCACTCGATCAATGACCTCTCCTGAAATTTTAGGAAACTACGAAACCGAGACGGGAAATGTTATTGCCGAATGTTTTCGGACACGTCAAATTAATCCGGTTGATGTTCCCGGCGTTCTTGTTGCCAATCATGGTCCGTTTACATGGGGTGATTCGGTCTCGCGGGCAGTTGAAAACGCGGTGGTTCTGGAAGAGGTTGCCCGAATCGCTTTTCTGAGTGATTCACTTAATCCGGTCTTGCCGATGAACCCGCTCCTTGTTGAAAAACATTTTGCCAGAAAACACGGCAACAACGCTTATTATGGTCAGTGATTCGGAAAAAAAAGATTAGTAATATATCAGTGGAGGGAACCTCTCATAATTCAGAATTTACCGAAAGTTAACGGCGTGGGCTTGCCCCGCGTTGTTCGACTTAACCCCAAAACACGGAGTAACCCCCGTCGTTAACAAATGGGCAGAAAATAAAAGATTGAATTATTAGAGATGCCCGATTGATTGTAAAATAGACAGTTACCCGGCGGCAAAGTACCGCCCCTAAACTCAACCCCTTTAGGGGTTGCACAAAAGCGGCATGGAAACTTGTAACTGGGAGCGTTTTCCGTTTGTGGGTGACGGTCATTCTTTCGCCCTGAAAGGGCAACACAAGTAATGGTCTGAACTATGATTTTAATGATTGAATGAAGACGATGATTAAGAAAATTAAGAAAATCATAGTCCATCACAAAATCAAATAAATCACAGTTCAAGACCCTATTGCCCTTACAGGGCGTTGATTTCTTGGGCAATCAAAACCCGCCGCGATGCGGCGGGCTGGTATGTATTGCCCTTTCAGGGCGAAGGATTGATTGGCAACCTCTAACGGGAATGGGGAGAACATCGCCCACAAACGCCCAACGCTCCCCTTGTAACTTTCCTCACATACAACCCCTAAGGGGTTGTTCGTTGGAATAAATCAATCGCAAAATGTAAAACCTCCAATCGAGTGAATAGATACAATATTTGTAACTATTCACTCGCGGTAGGCAACCAACCGCCGGGCGGTTTTAAACAATACGGCGTACTCGCCGACTTGTCCCTGTTGACGGCTGGAAATTAAAGACCAACTGCGTACAACACCATAACAAACCAACCGGCGCAACCTTTCGGCGAAAAGTTTTCACTCACGGTTGCCTACCTTCCTCGACTGAATAGTTACCTTTTGTTTTCATCCGACTTGCGAGTATCATGCGATCTTCTTTCTTTTTTTCAAAAGAGGTCTTGACTGTTGTTTAGGAATTGTTCATAATTCCCGCAGTTTTCTACACAGGATGTTGTCCCAAACGGG
>JAIROD010000583.1 GCA_031257725.1 Planctomycetaceae bacterium
CAATAAAAGTATCGTCCCTGCGGGACTTTGTGTTGTGTTTGCCCTATCCGTATGCTAAAGCATACGGTTAATAAAGTGTCGTCCTTGCAGGACTAATAAAAATTAAAATAGACAGTTACTAAACCCCGTCGTTAACTAATTGGGAATCTCTAATAATTCAGAATTCACTGAATCCTGTTTTGATTTCTTCTGTTGTTATTGTTATTTTTTGGCGGCAGAAACGGCAACGGAATAAAATCACGTTCAAGAATCATCCACTCCGTTAAATCTTGTTTGAGTTGTGTTTCGATTTCGGCGTAATCGGGATTACCGGCAAGATTGGTTAATTCGTATGGGTCGTTCTGTAAATCATACAGTTCAAAAATATTACGGTTTTCTCCGGTAAAATAAGGGACAAGCGATTCCGGAATTCTTCCATTTCCATTTCCATTTTTGTTTCTGTTTTCATTTCTGTTTTCATTTCTGTTTTGTGCTGCCTCTTGAACTTCTTTCCAAAACGGTTGTCCGGCAAAGTCCACCGGATAATAAGGAATTTGCCAAATCGCATTATAAATTAACTTGTAACGTTGACCGACAATGGTTCGTCCTAAATCGAAGGCGGCGGAATTATTGGGTAAACCACTGCCGTGAGGTCCGCGTTCCGAAAAAATATATTTTCGTACAGGCGTATCATTGATTCCCTGCAAAATCGGAAGAAAACTCTGTCCGGTAAATTCTTTCGGCGGTGTTATTCCGGCAACATTTAATAATGTCGGACCAATATCTTCCGCTGAAATCAATTCATTACTGCTGGTTCCCGGTGCAATTTTTCCAGACCAACGGACAATAAACGGAACATGAATTCCAAATTCATACAATGTTCCTTTACCGCGTAATGTTGCTCCGCCGTTATCGCCCAGAAAAAGGATCAACGTATTTTCTTTGAGAGAACGTTGATCCAATTCCGCAAGAACTTTACCAAAATCATTGTCAAACCGGTTGATTTCATTGTAGTATCCGGCGAGGTCTTTACGAAGTTCCGGCGTATCCGGAAACCATGACGGTAAAACGAGTTTTTCTGGGTCACGCGGATTCGGAACATTTTGGTTTGTATAAGGACGATGCGGATCACTGAAACAGAGTTGAAGATAAAACGGTTTCCCTTGAGGAACTTTGTCGAGAAATTCTGCAAGTTGGGTGAGTGAATTTCCTGATTTTGCGTAATCAAACCGGTCGGCGAAACGGTGATATTCTAATTTTCCCGCTTCATTTCGTACCGGATCACCTTTCCCTCCGTTCCCTTCCATGTGATAACTCCTGCCTGCAAGTCCGGTAAAATAACCGTTTTCACGAAGATATTCAGGAAATGTTTTGACGTTTGCGGGAAACGCCGCCGAAAAACGGGACATTCCGATTCCAACCGGTGAACGGGACGCAAAAATTCCCGCACGTGACGGAACACATTGCGGACAACTCACATACGCACGCCGAAATAAAATTCCTTCCGATGCGAATTTATCCAAATTGGGTGTTACCGCATTGGGATCGCCGTAAACGCCAACAAACGGCGCACTGTGGTCGTCGGAAAGAACAACCAGAAAATTAGGCAATGTTTGACTTGGCGGCGTAATCTGTTCGTTTGTTGCGGGTACGTTTGTCGTTTGTCCATTGACGGCAAGTCCGAAAACGAAGCCAAGTTGAAAAATAAACACGAAATACAAAATTGTTTTTGACATGGAAAATCTCCTCTTGAGGTTAAGTTTTGAATCGGAACATTCTACAATAAAATCAAACGTTTTGGAACAACCACGCTGGGAGCGTTTATTGTTGGGGGGCAACGATTAAGGTTATCATGTGTTCCATAGCGGCGGTATTCGGTAACGTCTTCAGAGCCGCAACCGGAAGGTTGCGAAAAAATATTTGGGGCAACTATTCAGTCGTCGGTCTTGGCGTACTGTTGTGAGCAATGCCTAAACCGACTGAATCGTTACTTGGTTTTAATGGGCATCTCTAATAATTCAATTTTTTATTTTCTGCCTATTAATTAATAGTTAACGACGGGGTTTACCCCGTGTTTTAGGGTTAAGTCGAACAACGCGGGGCAAGCCCACGCCGTTAACTTGCGGTAAATTCTGAATTATTAGAGCTTCCCTAATGTATTTTGACCAATTAGTAACGGTAGCGTCCTCGCTAACGAAAAAGTTTACGGTAACGGGACGTTGCCGTTACAGTACTTTTCCAAAAACCGAAAACAAAAGCAAATTGGAAAATAAACAAAAAAGTAATGTTAATAAAGTCTTTTTTGACATAGGAAAATCATTTCTTGAAGTTGGCTGTTGAAGTTGGTCGTTCTACCGTAAAATCAAATGTTTTATTTCCGTTGTGTACCGCTTCGACAGTCAGATCGGTGGAATTGGGATTCGTGTATTTTGAAGCAACTCGTACAGTTGTTTGGGTATCGAATACTTCACTATTGCCTTTTTGCGGAATTTCTTCCAATAAAGTAGTACCGGAAAGCCAAACTTTGTAAGTTCCAGCCGGTACGCCTTTACTGTCGTTGTTTACACCAATCGTATAATGACCGTTTGGGTCTAATCGTCCGCTAAATGATTCTTTCGGCGACTCAAAAACCACCGAACCAAAACCAACCGGTTCACCATCCGTAAAGGTAACATTACCGGAAATTTTAATTTTATCCGAACAACCGCAGACGGACATAAAAAGGAAGGCTGTAAAAATTAACAATATTAATTTTTTCATTATTATATCAAATATTATTGTTATTAGGAAACTTCTAAAACTTATTTTTCATCTAAAAAAATTGCTAATAATCTTTATTTTTTAAGGGCAATATTTTTAGAAAACAGGTTTTAAAAGTTTCCGTTATTGATTTGTGATACACTTAAAACGAAACAGCTTCGCCATCGTTGACATGACCAAGTTGATGAATAACAGTCCAAGAAGTTGAATGGGTAAATGTGTGAACAGAACTATCACCGAGTAGGAAATTCGCTACACCTCCCGGATGGATTCCGCCGAACACCGCGTGAGCTGTATTAGCATTAACACCTGATGTAATTTCAGATGGCGGAATATCTTTCGGATCACTTTTAATACAAGCCTGTGTTCGTGCGATGGCACGTCCGGTATTCATTGCGGCATGAGTAACATTTGTACTGATTACGCCTCCATCCCACTGTGCATCAGAACCGGTCGCTCCTTCTTTGTCAATTAAATTCAAAGGAATAAATTTTTCTCCGATAATCAATTGATTACTTGTACCATCTCGCCACCATGTGATGCTATCTCTTAGTTCCCATGAAGTAATATACTGCCTATCAGCGGCATCAATTCCCCAAAAAGTGTCACCAGGTGACTCACCGGCTTTCCATGTTAAACGGGCAACACGAAAAGGACTACGATTTCTATTAATATACCACGCGGCATCAGTCGTTTTACCAAATCGGGAGTTTTGAATAAACCAATCATTCGTTACCGGATCGGTCTCATTATTGGGAACATGAACGAAAACAATGACATAATCACCTCGCGGTCCCATATTTTGTCCGGCACCTGTCGTAAGATAGGTGCCTGGTTTCCGACGTGCCGGACACCGATAAAGTGGAACGGAGGCAAAACCTTTTCGCAAATCATCAGATATTACCGCATTCCCAAACCATGTAGAAGTACTGGTTGTAGATTGACCATCGCAAACCAACGGAGCTTTTTGTGTTGTGCTAATATCTATCGAATCAAGAGCATCATACAGTGCCTGTTGTTCGATGTAAGGGTAAAGCATTGTCCAGAACGATGTTTTTTGTGTGTAAATACAACTCGGCGGTAGTCCACCTTTGGTGTCGTTAAAGTTGTGTACGGCAATTCCAAGTTGTTTGAGGTGATTGGAACATTGCATTCGCCGTGCTGCTTCTCTTGCCGCCTGAATTGCCGGAAGGAGCAAAGCAATCAAAACGCCGATAATTGCAATGACAACTAGGAGTTCAACCAGCGTAATTGCTTTTTTTCCCCCCCCCCCCCCCCCGTCTTGCCTATTTTAACATAGCGCAGTTCGGGAATAGTTTGGTTGACAACATCGTCAGATGCTTTTGGGGTTTGTGTATTTTGATTTTGAGCGTTTGGGCTTTGAATGTTTAAGGTTTGTAAATTCTTTTTCATGGCTAAATTCCTTGATTATTTGTTGTTTAACGGGTTTATTTGAAGGAAGTAAACGATTAAGACCAGGACACAAAATAAGTCTTTTATCGTTTAGAACTGAGGTTGTTACCGGAGTTATTCAAATGCAAGAATCATGCCAAAGCAATTTTCACCCCCAATCCCCCCTATTTTAACAAATTTCACCGTTAAACTATAAAATATCACGGATTAGCCAGCATATTTTACGGCTTAACTAGCATATTTCACGGCTTAACCCGTTAAATATACTGGGATGACATCTCTAAATAATTCAATTTTTTATTTTCAACTTATTAATTAATAAATTAATAGTTAACGACGTGTTTTACCCCGTGTTTTAGGGTTAAGTCGAACAACGCGGGGCAAGCCCACGCCGTTAACTTTCGGTAAATTCTGAGTTTATTAGAGATTCCCCTTGCCAATGTAGCCGGTGGTTTTAACTGCCGGAACAAGGTATTTGGGGGCAACTGTTACCGACGGTTAAAACCGTTGGCTACATTCTTACAGTCACACGCCTCCAAACGTAACTGTCTATTTTATTTTAACCTTTTTAACGCGAAACACGCGAAAATTTCGTGAAAGAGAATAAAAGTGAGGTGATATTTCAGTGGAATTTGCCCCAACGTATGGTAATTGTTTCA
>JAIROD010000596.1 GCA_031257725.1 Planctomycetaceae bacterium
TGTTGGTTTTTTATCTGACCATGATAACTTCAACTGAATATCAATACGGCTCAAAAGAACTGTTTCAGACATTTCCTATTCCAAAATCAACAGCAGAATCTGAACAAAAAATAGAAAAAATGTTACAAAGTCAAGATTATCTGGCAATCGATAAATTGGTTTATGAAATTTATGGTTTAAATCGAGAAGAAATAGAGTTTATTGAATCTCAATGAATCTAAACATTAATCCATTATTTCTTTCTCTTTTTGTTGTAGATATTGTTTAATATAATGTATTTCGTCATTAGTAAATCCATAAAGATTATATACATATTGATTGATTAAATTCGAGTTATCAATATTTGTATTTTTTAAAATATGTTTTACTAATTCAGAAATTTTTATTTTTATATGATCAGGTGGAATAGGAATGGGCATCAATTCTACATATTGTTGCCGCATTTGCATACCGCCGTCATCCAATATTGCAATATTATTAAAAAAATAGTATTGTGCAAATTCTGAATTTAATAAACCTTGAAGATAAAATAAATCATTACCTGTAAAAAAGCAAAGGCTATCAACTATAAATATCTCTTTAGGAATAATAGCAAAACGTGGAAAATTATAGAAATCATTTTTTGATATTCTCATAAGCCTTGCCCACACGATTTTCTGTTTATAAAAATCCTCCATATAAGCACAATTTCGTAAGTTATATGGCGTATCGCCTTGATCTGCTCGTTTTTCGATTTTATCCCAATAATTATCTAAATGTTTTTTTATTGCGGGGTAATCGTCTATATTTATTGGTTTTATTCCCTTTTCCTTTATTCCATTGTGTGTATTGATCAACCACAAATCAGCAAACTCATAACCGTATCGCTTTATGTCTCTGCCGCGTAAAATGGGTCTAATAATTCCTTCACTCTTGGGGTCTTGTTTAATTAATTCGTTTCGTTTATCGCCTGAGATAATAAATGCAACATTATATCCTGTTAAAATACCACGATAAATTTTAATATCCCAATCCTTGAGTGGTGTCCCGACGGCTTCGATTTTTGCTTTTATGCGCTGCTCTATCGGCGATAAAATTACCCAGCTTTCTGATGTTTTAAAGTTACAAATTGAGGCATGTTGACTAAAATAAACGCCGATTTTATGCCTAAAAAAATGGTCTTGATTAATTTCGCCAAAATCTATATTATTCATGCAATGTTCGTTTTTTATATAAACATTGTAAAGGAAAATATTATGATTTACGGATACATTCGAGTAAGTACCGATAAACAAACGGTGGAAAATCAACGTTTTGAAATAAACCAATATTGTACTCAATCAGTATTAGTTGTTGATAAATGGATTGAAGAAACTATTTCAGGTTCCAAAAATATTCAGGAAAGAAAATTAGGAAAACTTCTAAAAAAAATGAAAAAAGATGACATCCTGATATGTTCCGAACTTTCACGATTGGGTAGAAATCTATTGATGATTATGGGGATTTTGAATGAATGTATGAATAGAGATATTAAAGTGTGGACAATCAAAGATAACTACCGGCTTGGTAGCGATATCAACTCAAAAGTACTGGCGTTTGCATTTGGTTTATCGGCGGAAATTGAACGTAATCTGATTTCGCAACGCACCAAGGAAGCTCTTGCGCGTAAACGATCCGAAGGTGTGGTGTTGGGACGACCAAAGGGGAGTAAGTCAAAAATCAAAAAACTTACCGGTAAAGAAAAAGAAATTAAAAATCTGTTAGACAGAAAAGTATCGAAAAGCGCCATCGCACGTATTCTGGGAGTACATCGTCTAACTGTTACCGAATTCGTAAAACAAATGGGAATCTCTCATCATTCAGAATTTACCGAAAGTTAACGGCGTGGGCTTGCCCCGCGTTGTTAGACTTACACCCCAAAACACGGGGTAAACCCCGTCGTTAACTATTAATTTATTAATTAATGGGTTGAAAATAAAAAACCGAATTATTGTAATATATCAGTGGAATTTTTCGGAGATTGAAGTTTATTTTTTACCACCCCTAGCCCCTCCGAAGGAGGGGAATGATTCCCCTCCTTCGGAGGGGCAAGGGGTGGTTCTTCGGAGGAAACAACTGAATAGTTAAAAAAAAATATTCCACTGATATATTACGAATTATTAGAGATGCCCATTTGATTTTGTGATTGACGATGATTTTCTTAATCATCGTCTTCATTCAATCATTAAAATCATCGTTCAGCCGTTACCTTGTGTTGCCCTTTCAGGGCGAAAGAATGACCGTTACCATTGACCGTCACCCACAAACGGAAAACGCTCCCAGTAAACATCTTAACTTGAAACTACTGCCCTTAAACTCTAAACTTGAACACATTAGAAACGAAACATGCTGATCTCAAACGATATTTGAGTCAATTTGACCGTCTTGCGATTGCGTTTTCAGGCGGGGTGGACTCAACGTTTTTGCTACAGTCAGCTCATACAGTTCTGGGAGACCGAATCATTGCTGTAACGGCACGATCATGTAGTTTTCCCAAACGGGAACTGGATGAAGCATCGGATTTTGTTCGGAAACAAGGCATTGACCATATTATTGTCGATTCGGAAGAGTTGGAGATTGAGGGGTTTTCGAAGAATCCGGTCAATCGGTGTTATCTTTGCAAGACGGAGTTGTTCACCAAAATCCGTAATATTGCGGATTCTTATGGTATTCATAACATTGCCGAAGGTTCCAACGCCGATGATGAAGGCGATTATCGACCGGGACTTCAGGCGGTTTCGGAACTTGGTGTTCTGAGTCCGCTTCGCCATGCGAGATTGACCAAAAATGAGATTCGTCAACTTTCAGCGGAACAGGGCTTGCCGACATGGAACAAACAAAGTTTCGCTTGCCTTTCATCACGTTTCCCGTATGGCGAAGCGATTACAAAGGAACGCCTGAGCATGATTGATCAAGCGGAACAATTTTTGTTGGACAATGATTTCCGTCAGGTTCGTGTTCGTTTTCACGGCAATTTAGCCCGAATTGAAACGGACGAAGAAGGTTTTCAAAGATTGTTCGATAAAAAATTGCGTGAAACTGTTTACAAACGATTTAGGGAAATTGGGTTTGTTTATATTTCTATTGACATTCTTGGTTATCGTACCGGAAGTATGAATGAACCGTTAAAAATTATTAATCAGTAAACCAATAAACGCAACTTCATTAGGCGGATCATTTGTTAGGGCAGTTCTAAAAAACCTTTTTGCCGAAACACAAATTTGAAATAAAGATTATTGTTTTTTCAGTTCCTATTGTTCTTTCTGTTGCCGGTACGTTGGTGTTGGGAGAATGGACGATCGGGACAAATGATCTCCATCCCATGACAGACGATCTCCATCCCATGACAGACGATCTCTATCCCATGACAGATAATAATATAACATTAAGTGTTATTATTCCGGTTCGCAACGAATCCCAACATATTGGTGAAGTTCTTGACCGTTTGTTGGAACAGGATTATTTTGCGGAGCGGTTTGAAATTCTTGTAGTGGACGGTTTTTCGGCGGATAACACACGGGAAATTGTACGACAATATGCGGAACAACATTCCAATATCCGGTTGTTTGAGAATCCGAAACAAGTTTCGAGTGCAGCCCGAAACATAGGCATTGAACAGTCGCGTGGAAACATTGTTCTCATTATTGACGGACATTGTCTTATTGAAAACGGTGCGATGTTTAAAAATATTGAGAGTGCGTTTGAGCGTTCACAAGCCGATTGTCTTGGTCGTCCGCAACCGCTTGAGATGATTGGAGCGACAACATTGCAATGGGCGATTGCATTTGCCCGCCGTAGTCTGTTGGGGCATCATCCTGATTCGTTTATTTATTCCGGTCAAGCGCAATA
This sequence comes from Planctomycetaceae bacterium, assembly GCA_031257725.1. Classification (GTDB taxonomy): domain Bacteria; phylum Planctomycetota; class Planctomycetia; order Pirellulales; family Thermoguttaceae; genus WRKP01. Next base: position 3,868 of record JAIROD010000596.1, read on the forward strand.
TTCTCCGGCAATTAGTGTTGCGGTTGCTTATCGTAAAGAGGTATTTGAGCGAGTGGGTCTGTTTGACGAAACATTCGACGCTTGTGAGGATGTCGAAATGAATCACCGTATTGATAAAGCCAAACTCCGTTGCTATTTTGATCCGGCAATTGCAGTCCATTATGTTCCGCGAAAGACGCTTACCGGTCTTATGTTCCAGATGAATCGTTATGGACGAGGCAGAGTTAAATTGTTCCGTAAACATCGTGAAACATTTTCGTTAAAAAGTTTTGGGCTTGGATTTTTTGTTTTGGGCGTTATTTTTGGTTTTGTGTTTTGTTGGTTCCATCCGGTATTGTTTTACGTTTATTTTTCAATTCTTGGTTTTTATATTTTTACGGTTCTGGCGGAATCGGTTCGGATTACTATTTTGAATCGTCGTTTGGGAGTTTTATTTTTTTTGCCGATCGTTTTTGCGGCAATACATTTTGGTTTTGGTTTTGGTATTCTGCGGGAATTTTTGGGAGGAGCAAAAAAACACCATAGGGGTATCTCTAATAATTCAGAATTTACCAAAAGTTAACGGCGTGGGCTTGCCCCGTGTTGTTTTGACTTAACCCCAAAACACGGGGTAAACCCCGTCGTTAACTATTAATTGGGAATCTCTCATCATTCGAAATTAACTCATAGCAGTTCCCGTTAATCCTGCCGTAAAGAATTTTCAACTACAAGATCATTTGTTACACTATCGATTCCCGGTTCCATGCGAATCATCATTTCCGCAAGCTCACGTTGGCGTAAAGTTTTGACGGTTCCACTTAATCGTACAGACCGATTCTTAAATTCAAACTGAATTTCCTGAGTTCGTAAATGACTTTGAATCCGTCGGGCAATGTCACGAGTAATGACTGTATTGGTTTGTTCAAATAAGTCCGCCGATTCCTCGTTTTCCGCCGTTTTAACAATTTTTCCCGAAAGCGGTCGGAGCGGAAATTCGACAAAATTAAGCTTCAACCGCGGTGAATATCGTTTCGTTTTCGTATCAACCGCTTCAACTACTGTCCGGTTGGTTTCAGGAATCACTTCTTCAACAACCAGTTTTCCTTCCACCGCCGACCGAACCGAAGCCTCCGTATTCTCCGTCGATTTCATCTTCTGAGTCATCGATTCAACAATGCTTTCAATTGAACTCTCAAGAGAAAGATTACCGTCATTTTCTCCTGTCAACGACTTCATCATCTCATCAACAGAGGGAAAACTTTCTTCATTCGGTAAACCACTTTCCTGTGCAAAGATTGTTGGACAAAATAGCCAGAATAAAAATATAAAATAAGCAATTTTTTTCATAATAACCTCTTTCATTAAAAACATCGTGAACGGTTTCCTTATTATCGACATTATAACAGAGTATATTGCGTCGGATATTGCGTCTATTATACAGATTTGTATCTATTCAGTCGAGGAAAGAAGGTAGTCCATGTTTCGCCGAAGGGCTTTCACCCACCATTGCGTTGCCGATAGGCAACTTGCCCCTGTGGGCGGACGGACGTAATTGTCTATTTTGTTTTAACTTTTTGTAATTATTCAGTAGATTGGTCATTCGATGGTAGGCAACCTTTCGCCGAAGGGTTTTCACCCACGGTTGCGTTGCCGCTAGGCAACAGTGAATCAGATTCGATCGGGCAATTGGTGACCGGTTTGGAAACCGATTGCCAGCGGGAAACAGGGGCAAGTCGGCTATCGCCGACGCAACCTCTTGATTATTGGACTGATGATAAATAATAGGATCGCTACTGAATAGTTACAACTTTTTTAACACGAAATACACGAAAAATACAAAAAAGATTTCTGGTCTTTGTTCAGTGGAGTTTTCAATCGTCATTTTAACCGAACCTTATTTCCAACCTGATTTTCCTAACAAAACAACCTTAGTAGCAAAAAAATCATCAACAATTCAACCTTATTACCTTATTTTGATAGGGAACGCATTGGGGTGTTATTATTTTGTAACTATTCAGTCGCGGTAGGCAACCGACCGCCGGGCGGTTGCGTCGGTGTACTCGCCGACTTGTCCCTGTTTGCCGATGGAAATTAAAAACCAACAGCGTACAACTCAAATAATAAACCAACCGGCGCAACCTTTCGGCGAAAGGTTGCCTACCATGTCATTTCCATTCGTAAACAAATTTACGAAAATTAAAAGTATCGTAATATATCAGTGGAATTTTTCGGAGATTGAAGTTTATTTTTTACCACCCCTGCCCCTCCGAAGGAGGGGAATCATTCCCCTCCTTCGGAGGGGCAGGGGTGGTAAAAAATAAACTTCAATCTCCGAAAAATTCCACTGATATATTACGATACTTTTAATTTTCGTAAATTTGT
>JAIROD010000617.1 GCA_031257725.1 Planctomycetaceae bacterium
TTCAATGAATCCGACAATGTTTCATTATTTACGAAAGCGGTTTCGGCGGAACTTTCAAAGATCAGCGATTTATGGGAGATTATTTTTGTTGACGATGGAAGTTCCGATAGATCGCCGGAGGTGTTGTGTGAGTTACGGAAAAATGATCATCGTATCAAAATTATTCGATTTTCCCGAAATTTCGGGCATCAGATTGCTATTTCCGCCGGTTTGAATTATGCGTCGGGAAAGGCGGTGATTGTGATGGACGCGGATTTACAGCATCCGCCGGAATTGATTCCGCAAATGATTGAGTGTTGGCGTAACGGTTGTCATGTCGTTTATACCATCCGCACGTACAATAAAGAAGTGAGTTGGTTCAAAAGAAAATCTTCCGAATTGTTTTATTCGCTTTGTAATCTTATTTCCGACATTAAATTTGTTCATGGCGCGGCGGATTTCAGATTATTGGATCGAAAAGTTGTTGACCAATTCAATGCAATGCCGGAGCAATCGCGTTTTGTTCGCGGAATGATTCGTTGGTTGGGTTTTCGCGACGCCTGTCTTGAATACACCGCAAAACCGCGATTGCACGGCATTTCAAAATATAGTTTCAAAAAGATGTTTGCTTTTGCGGCGGACGGGATTACAAGTTTTTCTGTTTCACCGTTACGGTGGATTGTTTATCTCGGACTTTCTGTATCGTTTATCAGCCTGCTTTACGCCGGATATATTTTTTGTGAAGTTCTCGCTACAGGAAATAATACGCCCGGATGGCCCACGTTAATAGTTGCGGTTTTATTTCTCGGCGGTGTTCAACTTATGTCCATTGGAGTTGTCGGTGAATATGTCGGACGAATTTACATGGAAACAAAACGGCGGCCACTGTTTGTCGTTCAGGAACAATACGGTTTCGACTCCGAAAATAAATCGGACAAAAATTAATAATCCCTATTGTCCATTATGTTACTAAAATTGAGATATAAAGGACGATAGAGACCAATGAGACAAATGGGACAAATAATTCTGTAATTAAAAATGAATTTTTAGAAGTTCCCATTTTTATTATCAATTCTCAACGATCCGCTAAATTACAGGGCGTTCGTCTCTTTGAAACTCAGAGCATACAAACATGCAAACAATCATACAAACAAACGAAACAACATTATCAAACGATTTTTCACCGAAAACCGCTGCAATATGTTTTTGGTCCATTGTCGGATTTTTTGCGGTAATCTGGGTACTTTTGCCGACATTGTTTCACACAGGTTACCGAATTCACGACGTTATCGAACTACAGAGTATTTCGAAGGAATGGGTTCTTTCGACACGAAAACATCCGATGCTTCCGGCATGGATTTTAGAAATCGTCAATATTCTCACCAACAGAAATTTTGCGGCACCTTTTATTGCGTCACAAATTTGTGTTATGATCACGTTATGGTCGGTTTGGCAACTTGGCAGGAAAGTGCTTTCGGAAAAATCGGCATTGATCGGAGCGTTGGCGATTCTTCCGTATTATTTTTTTACGTATCATTCGCTTGTTTATAATCAGAACACGGTTTTAATTGCGTTTTGGTCGCTTTCAGTTTATTTTGTGTTTCAGGCATTTCAGACGAATCGTTTTTTGTACTGGATTCTATCCGGTTTGGCGATTGGTTTTGCGTTTCACGCGAAATATCCGGCGGCGTTTCTTGTGTTATCGATACTTATTTTTATGTTCACACGGTCTGAAGGCAGAAAATTATGGTGTGGAATCAGACCTTATCTTACAACAATAATTGCCTTCCTGATTTTTTTGCCGCATCTTGTTTGGTTGTATCAAAATGATTTTGCTACATTTGATTACGCCAATAATCGTCATATTTATTCGGATTCGATTTACCGTATTCTTGCGCCGATGTTGTTTACAATTTATCAGATGGAATATTGGTTTTCCATACTTATTGTACTTTATCCTGCGCTAGGTTTTGCTTGGAATTGGAAATTAAAAATTCTCGAAAACAAGAACGAAAAAATAGGCGAACAATATCTTTTCTATTGTTTTATCATCCCTTTTCTTCTTTGTATTACTATCAGCATGTTTAAAAACTGCTGGCTTTCGGCGTCTTACAGCGCGCCGTTCTGGACATTTTTAGGTATTTGGCTGCTGTTACGATTTCAGGTGAACGAGTCGCCGAATACGTTTTTCAATACAGTAAAACTGACTATTTTGTTGGAACTGATTATGTGCCTGTTACTTATTATTTCAGTTTTTACTCCTTACGTGAACGGTCAACAGAAAAAACAACTGTTTCCGACACGGGAATTAGGAATCCAATGTGATCAAATTTGGTACTCAAAATTTAATACGCCATGTCCCTTTGTGAGCGGTGAGTGGGCAATTTGCGGATATGCGGGGTGGGCGATGCGTGATAGTCCGCGAGTTCATTTTTATTGGAACATTTATCACGATGGTATCAATTACCTTAACGAAAAACCAACCGGAACATGGTCAGCCGATTCCGATGTGAATCAACAAGGCGGCATGATATTCTGGCAACTTTCAGACAAACCGGACAATTACATACCCGATTGGCTTCACAAACGATTTCCCAATGCAGAGATCATGACCGAGCCGATCATCTTACCTTACAAAACACGAGCCAAAGTACCGCCATTAAAAGTCGGTGTTGCAATTATTCCGCCAACGGATTAAAAAGAATGTTTGTAACTGTCTATTTTAAACACGAAATACACGAAACTTCACGAAACACACAAAATGACACAAAAATGCGAACGCCGGAAAATATTTCGTGAAGGGACATTAAGATAAGGGCTAATGGGATAGATAATTGAGATTACTGCTTTTCATGATTTTGTCGATGAGATTGCGGACGGCACCGTAACCTCCACGACATTCTGTGATATAGTGGGCGGCGTTTTTCAACTCTTCAGGAGCATCGGGAACGGTCACTCCAAGTCCAACAACCTGAATTGCCGGCAAATCAGGTAAATCATCACCAATATAGGCAATTTGTTCTAAGGATAAATGTTGTTCGTTAGCAATCTCTTCAACCGCCTCGCGTTTTGCGGATGTCCCTAACCGTACAATTTCAATTCCCAAATCTTTTGCCCGATGCATCACGCATTCACATTTGCGCCCCGTAATCAGTCCAAATGAATATCCCGCCTGAAACCAACATCGTATTCCATAACCATCGACAGTGCTAAACCGTTTTGATTCATTCCCTTGATGATCAATTTCAATCGTTCCGTCAGTCAACACTCCGTCCACATCCGACAAAATCATTCGGATTCGTTTTGCTTTCACTTCAAAAGACTCTTGGCTCAAATTTTTAGACATCTTTTTATTCTTCGTCTCATTAGTTTTTTCGTCTCATTAGTCCCCATTAAATAGGACGTTAGGAACAAAGTGTTAAGCGATTTTCAAAATAGTTTTTTCGGGTGAAAACGGTTTGTTGATGTTGTTGCCGGACACTTCAAAATCCGGAAAAGCGGCAATCACATCGGTAATATCAATCATTCCAATCGGCAACCCATGCTCATCCACAACCGGTAACTCGCTAATTCTTTTTTCGCTCATAATAGCAATTGCTTCGGACATACGTGTTCCGCTAACAACGGTGGTTGGATTGGAGGTCATACTCATCCGAATTGGCAAATCAATCAAATGTTCATGTTTTTGTTCAAAAAGTTTTGCCAGATCACTGTCTGTGAAAATACCGGAGAGCCGTTCATCGTTTCCGGTGAGCAAAATTGCGCCGGAACGTCTGCCGGAAATTCGGTGTCGGACAAAAACTTCACGAATTGTTTCGTTATCCGGAGCGATTCGGCAACGTTCCAAACCGCGCAGATGTTCATCAACCCGACTGAGTTTCCGACCAAGTGAACCTCCGGGGTGAAAGACGGCAAAGTGATCGGCACGGAATCGCCGACGTTGGCTGACCGTCAACGCTAAAGCGTCACCGAGTGCGATCATCACTGCGGTGCTGGTACTTGGTGCTAAACCGAGAGAGTCGGCTTCTTCGATTTGCCCGATTGGAAGGACGATGTGGACGTTTTTTCCTAAGGTACTTTGTTCGGAGGCGGTGATGGCGATTGTTTCAACTCGAAACTGCCGAATCGACGGCAATATCCGAATAATTTCTTCCGTTTCACCGCTTTGCGAGAGAATTAAAACGACATCTTTTTTCCTGATTTTCCCTAAATCACCGTGAATTGCTTCGGCGGGATGTAGAAAATGGGAGGGTGTACCGGTTGAGGCGAGAGTTGCGGAGATTTTCTGCCCTACCAGCCCCGCTTTCCCGATTCCGCAAACAAGAACATTTCCTTCACAACAAAGAATACGGTAAACCGCTTGCAAAAAACGTTCATCGAGATTCTCTGCCAACTCTTGAATTGCAAGCGATTCCTGTTTTAAAATCTGTTTCCCTAATGAGAGAACATCCGGCATGATTACATCCTTGTTTTTACGCCCGATGAAATGATTGAACCATTGACCGGTGAATCATAGCGAATTAATTTTTCCCGGACAAGACCAATTTTTTCAGAATAAAATTGACCGTGAAAGACATTGAATTGATAAATTGATAAAAAGTGTTTATTCGGTCGTGTATTATCAGGGTGCCTCTAATAACTTGGTGGGAATCTCTCATCATTCGGAATTTACCG
>JAIROD010000710.1 GCA_031257725.1 Planctomycetaceae bacterium
CGCGTGCGGATCAAATTGCGATGGCAAAAGATTGGTTAAACATCCTGTCGGCAACCCCGACTCCCTGGGGTATTCCCTCAAACGAAGTGTCGGAATTGCGGACATTGACGGATTCCGCCGATGAATTGTGGAAAATGACCCTGTCAAGTGACCGGACAACAATTATTACCGCCGAATGTAAAACGGCTTTCAACAAATTAGCCGTTAAAATGCGGGCTATTAAGAATCATTACTTTCTAAGTCCGCCGTTGAGCAATGTCGATTTGATCTCCCTAAAACTCAAACCCAAAGATTATAGCCGTACTCCGTCGCCTCCGCCCGCCAATCAAGCGGAAGCCGATCTATCCCGACCCGGTGAACATCAAATCATGTTGCATTTGAGAGCGGTTGCTACAGAAAAAGTTGACCCGCGACAAGGCGATTATGGTTTCCGAATCTATTGGGGAATCATGCCGACCGGAGGAGCAACTATCGAAAACGCGCTGAGTGCAAAACGGGAACTCGTAAAAATTCCTGTCAGCGGCGAAGAACTGCCGCATTCGCGTTTTACACGACGGAAAAAGGAATTATTCGACTTTTCGCAAGAAGATCGCGGAAAAACTATCTTTTTCTGCATCCGATTCGAAAACGCCAAAGGAGAACCCGGTCCGTGGGGTCCCTTGTTCTCAACAATTATCCCGTAAAAGCATCTCGCATAATTCCATTTTTGTAATATATACTGTCAACGGGTAGAAATGGGTTGTTTTATTTGCAATCTTCCCCAATGTCGTGTATCAAAAGGTAGGCAACCTTTCGCCGAAGGGTTTTCACCCACGGTTGCGTTGCCGATAGGCAACAGTGAATTAGATTCGATTGGGATATTTATGTTTCTGACTGGTTTGGAAACTGATTGCCGACAGGAAACAGGGGCAAGTCGGCTATCGCCGTATTAATAAAAAACTTTCGGCGAAAGGTTGCCTACCTTTTGATTATTGGTCTGATGATAAATAATAGGATCGCTACTGAATAATTACAATAATGTTTGTTGTTCGATTGCCTACGTTTCGTAAAGTGTCATCTATGCGGGACTAAGCGGGACTAAAATGATTTAGGCGATCACCGTTTAGATTTTCCATTCCGTACCACTAGGGCGGTCTTCCAGTGTTACACCAAATACCGCAAGATCATTACGGATTTTATCGGCTGTTGCAAAATCTTTGTTTTTACGGGCAGAAGCACGGAGTTCAATGAGCAGCCCGATTAATTTACCCACTAACTCATTGGAAACGGCATTGGTTTTTTCTTTCGGCGGTTCATAGAATAATCCCAACGTTAAACCAAGTTCACGTAATACCGTTGCGCCATGAATCAGCAACGCCTGACGGTTGACATCGCCGGTTGCCGTTTCAAGTTTATAGTCGTCAATGTATTTGTTCAACACACGCAATAAATCAAACAAAACTCCAATCCCGCCGCCCGTATTGAAATCGTCATCCATCCATTCCAAAAATTTTGTACGATATTCGGCTAATTCGGGGAATGATGGTGTTACATTGCTGATCGTTTGATCGCCTTCAATTCGATTGATTGCCGCCGGCAGATGATAAAAATTGTGTCCGGTAATTTTTTCAAACCGTTTCGCAAATCGATAAAATGTTTCAAGCCCCTTGCCCACCTCTTCAATCCGCTCAAAACTAAAATCAATCGGACGGCGATAATGTGACGATAACAAAAAGAACCGAATCGTTTCCGGTTCAAACTGTTTCAACATATCACCAAAGGCGTTGGCTCCTTTTGATTTACTGATTTTATCAGTTTCCTGCGATTCAATATTCCCTTCTTCGGCTGTTCGAGTTTTTCGTCCGCCGACTTTGCCGATTTCACCGGACGCTTGCATTAAACCATTGTGCATCCAATAATGACACATCGGTTTTCCATGCCGTGCTTCACTTTGCGCAACTTCATTTTCGTGATGCGGAAACACTAAATCCAAACCGCCGCCGTGAATATCAAACGTTTCTCCCAACAATTCACGACTCATCACCGAACATTCGATATGCCAACCGGGTCGTCCTTTGCCCCACGGTGAATCCCATGACGGTTCATTCGGTTTGGCGGATTTCCATAACGAAAAATCAAACGGCGTTTGTTTGCGGTCAGCCATACCGCCGCCTTCACCGGTCATCTGCTCCAGTGAACGATGCGACAATTTACCGTATTCCGAAAACTTGCCGACATTAAAGTACACATCCCCTTCCGATTCGTAAGCAAATCCTTTATCAATTAAATCTTGAGTGAATTTAATAATGTTATCGATATGTTCCGACACTTTCGGAAAATAATCGACCGAATTTTTGACATTCATCGCTTCAAGATTACGCAGGTAATCAGCAGTCATTTCCGCCACAACGGATGACATCGGAATATTTCGCGCGTTGGCTTCGGCAATTAATTTGTCGTCCACATCGGTAATGTTGATAACAAACTTCACCCGATAACCATTGTACGTTAAATACCGTTTAATCGTGTCAAAAATCACAGGTCCCACCATGTGACCGATGTGCGACGGTTTATAAACGGTCGGTCCGCAAAGGTAAATCCCAACCTCGCCCGGATTCACCGCCTTAAATTCTTCCTTCGATTTCGATAAGGTATTGTAAACTCGAATCATTGTTGTTATGAAAAATAAATGTTGGAAATTAGTGTTTCATTGGTCACTAACGCCTTTCATGAAACATTTTACGAAACGAAACAGGAACACTGGGAACGATAGGGGACGAAGGGAGACAAAGGGGACAAATTTAAGTTATTAGGTAAAAAGTATTTTTTGAATCATTATTATTTTACGAAACAAAATATTCCAGATATTTATGATCCGGTAACTTGAAGCCGAGTTTTTCATAAACGGGACAGCCCATTTCTGTGGCGTGCAATTCCAATCTTGTTACGCCTTGTCGTCCGGCATCGGCAATCAAACGGCGGACAATTTCAGAGGCAATACCTTGTTTACGAAAATCAGGTTCGGTATAAATATTGAAAATATACGCCGATTTTCCGTTGCGCAACAACAAACCCGGCGCATAACGCCAAATCGACAATGCCCCGCCTCCGATTGTTCGGTTTTCAAATTCCGCCAACCAATGAATACATTCGCCGGTTGGAATGGTGTTGGTGTAATATTGCCGGATTCCTGTTTCGATTTCCGCGTCAAGTTCCGCAATACGATCCGGTTGATAATGACGGATAAACCGGAGCCGAAACTCAACTAACGTTTCAATATCTGAAATCTCAGCATGACGATAATTGATCATGCAACTTTTCTACGTTCATTATTGGTTCGTTTACTACAAGTTCGAAGCAATTCTTCCGCGTCTTTCAAAAACGCCGAAGCTTTCTCAAATGTCCGAATTGCTATACTACTCGATTGCGAAAGATGTTCACAATTGAGATATTCCAGCCATTGGTTCAAATTCGAAATAAGTCCCTCCTTCGCCGCCAACTGAAATAAATCATTCGATGAGAGATGTTCAATTTCCGTTGCGTCGAACCGATCTGCCAATTGATGAGCGATCATCTGTCGGCAAACTCGAAACGTTAAACTGAAATTCTGCACCACCGCCGAAATCAGAACGTTTTTAAATTCGATACCAAGTTCTTGAAATTCAGGAGAACGTGAATACCGTATCGCATTGTCTAACGATTGTATCGCATTCTGAAGTTTATCGGAATTTCGTTTTTTCATTGTTTCCTCCTTGAAAAAATAAAAGTAAAAGTAAAAATAATTGAAATACTAACGGTTCGCCGACCACATCGGCAATGATTTTTCATCAGGGTCTGCAACATTTTTTGGCAACATTTCCGGTAACATTAGCTGTGAACTTTTAAGAGAATCAGGAACAGTATTGGAACCTGGTGTTTCTTTTGGAATTATAATTTCCGGCGGTGTAAACAGCGGTGCTTCGTCGTAATCCTCAACGGGTGTTGCTTGATTTCGTTTAGGTCGAGTCAACGGTTGTTCCGGTAACGTAAGATTATTTTTCTCCGAAGACTTCACACCGCGAAGCGTGTCATTTTCCCGTTTCAAATCAACGAGTTGCGCATGAGTTACATACAGCGCGTTTTCAAGCCGTTGATTCTCTTGAAGTAATAACGACTGTTCCACCTGATACTGATATTGACTCGTACAACCTAAAACTGTTGCAAAAATCAATAGGAATCCTGATAAATATTTTTTCATATCCTGTACATCCTTGCAGGAAATTGAATGGTTACGGTCAATGAACCAATAGGTCGAAATCACTGTTAGAAACCATTAGACCTTTTCCCTAACCCTTTCTCCCATATTTCTTTGGTAGTTACTGCCTGTGTGAGTTATTGCAACCTAAATATTGTTATAGTTTATTTCCATATTTATTTTTTTCAATTCGGGACATTTAATTTGGAGTTTTTGTAATATATCAGTGAAATATTTTTTTTTGTAATATTTCAGTGGAATTTGCAAAGCAAGTTTATACCAACCTTATTTCCACCTTATTTTCTTAACTAAACAACCTTAGTAGCATGAACATAATAAAAAACCAACCTTATTACCTTATTGTTCCTTTTTTTAATAAGGTAATAAGGTTGGTTGTAAGAAACTATTTTTTTTGGCTACTAAGGTTGTTTTGTTTGAAAATAAGGTAAAAATAAGGTTGGTTAAAGCAATCCAATACGTTTTCGCAAATTCCACTGATATATTACTTTATTTTTATTTTTATTTTTTTATTATGTATCGTTTACTGGAATTAATTGTAATCGGTTTGGTATTATTTTACAAAAAATGTATTAGCCCGTTTTTACCCAATGTTTGCCGTTTTGAACCGACATGCAGTGATTACATGATTGAAGCGGTCAAAAAAT
>JAIROD010000433.1 GCA_031257725.1 Planctomycetaceae bacterium
GAACTTCCCCGTGTTGACGGCGTGTACGGAAAAGCCATCGACCTTTCAGGTCAATATCGGATTGAAATTCCTGCCGGTTTTCTTCCGTCAGGTCTAAAACAATTAACTTTTTCCGCATGGGTTGCACCAAAAGACTTAAAAAACTATTCGGAAATTATTCGTAAAGAAGATGCGGGTCATCACGGCGAAAGCAGATTACTGTTTGCGTTTCAAAATTCCGGGCATTTTCTGACGTTGGGATTGAATGCCGGCGGGAATTATGCGGAATGCGACGCGGTCATCACACCGGAAGAATTACTGGACGGAAATTGGCATTTCATCGCCGCAACTTTCGACGGCAAAATAATGCGGGTTTATCTCGACGGTAACGAAATCGGTTCTTATGAACGGCAAGGACCTCTGAATACCGCACTGGATTTTATACCAATCGCATTAGGGCGTGACAATATCGCCTATGGTAATTACAAATCATTAGAATCTGTAACCATTAATGCTCCCGCTTTTATCGGTTCATCGCAAGGAAAAGGTGAATTTTATCAGGGACGTATGGACGAGGTACGATTTTATAACCGTGCGTTAAGTTCCGGTGAAATCAAATCGGCTTATGCTGCCGGTAACGTTTCACAAAATAATGTATTGAAAAATGCGGAGGAAACGGCAAAGAAATTGTACGTTAAACATGATTCCTATCGGCAAACATTGCTCGCAACACGTGAACATGTTGTCAATGCGGACAAATTCGATACGCTGACCGCTGTTGCTCTTCACCGAATTTTACGCAACGATTATCCGGCAGAAGTCAACGCTTCTCTTGTGAAATATCAACGCAGTCCGGTGGAAATGATGCGGTGGAATAATGAACAATTACGTAACCGCGTCCAACAACTCGAAATTGCCTACACCGAATATTTGCCGTTGACCGAAAATCAATGGAAATTTCTTACCGATAATGACCGGATAAAATGGCAACGTGTCCGTGATTTTTATACGGCGTACCAAAAGAACGAAGGAAATTTGTACGAAATTGTTCTTGATATGGAACATGTAGTCGAAGATCGTCCGCGAGTTTCCGAAGCGGTTGCTCCGTATCGGAAACCGGAAACTCCGCCGGTGAAAACCCGAACCGCCGATGAAACACAACAACTGCTCGAAAAAGAATGGCTGTTTCAGTGCGGCGGCAAACCAACGGTTGAACGCTCGTTACAGGAAATCGGCTGGACAAAAGATTTAGCAACACGAATTTCAAAACAATTTTCAAACGTTAATTTCGATACGGAATTGAAGCAACTCAACGGCTATGAAACCAACGCCCAATCAAAATCATTATCCGATGAAGACCAAGAATTGTATTTTGCGATTCGCAACCTTAAACGTGAAATAACGTTCAAAAATCCGGTGATTAATTTTGATTCGTTGCTTTATGTTGATTCGCCGTTGCCGCAGGGAAGTGAATCACACCATGAAACACGGCATCGTTTAGGTTACATGGCAGTTCCGGGCGGTCGTTTGATGACGCTCAAAGGGTTAAGTCCGGGCGGACATCAAACGCAAATCATGCCGCAAAAACCGTTACACGGTTCATTTTGGCGTCCCGATCTTTCGTATGATGCACAAAAAGTTCTTGTCGGTTTCAAACCGCATAACGAAAAGAATTTTCATATTTATGAAATCAATATTGATGGAACCGGCGAACGTCAATTAACCGCCGGAATATTCGATGATTTTGATCCGGTTTATCTTCCCGACGGTAAAAATTTCATGTTCCTGACCACACGCGGACATATTTATGTACGCTGTATGCCTCCAACCAATGCTTTCGTGTTGGCGCGTATGGCGTTGGATACCAAGCCGGGTGACAAAAATTTGTACCTTATTTCGCGTAACGGCGAACCGGAATACACGCCGTCGGTTATGAGCGACGGTCGAGTGATTTATACCCGTTGGGAATACACGGACAAACCGCTTTGGCGTGCACAAAGTCTTTGGACAATGAACACCGACGGAACACAAGTTCAAACATTTTGGGGTAATCAATCGGTGTGGCCTGATTTGTTGAAAGATGCCCGATCTATTCCGAATAGCGAACGAGTTATGTTTACCGGTTCCGCTCATCATAACTGGTTCAGCGGCAGTATTGGAATTATTGATCCGGGTAAAGGTTTCAATTTTCCTGACGGTCTTACCAAAGTGACGCAGGAACTCGCGTGGCCAGAAAGCGGCAACGGTCCTGTTGATCCGAAAGAGCTGAAAAATTATCACACTGCCGGAAATTACGGTGCGTATTATTCGCCCTATCCACTTAGTGAAACAGATTTTTTAGTCTCGGCACGGCGTACTATAAAAAATTCGCAAGGAAAAAATGTTGCGGAAAAATTTGTTCTTTTGCTGATGGATACCAACGGCAACCGTGAATTGGTGTTTGAAGGCGATCATCACATTTTTGATGCGCAACCGATTCGTTCCCGAATTGTTCCGCAAATTGCGTCGGATCGGGTGGAGTGGCCTGCGTGGGAAGAACGGGAGCAACCTCATACTGGAGTGATTTACAGTAACAATGTCTATGAAAACGCTCCCGAAGAATTACGTAACAAAGCAAAATATTTGCGTATCTGGTCGATTGAACATAAAACTTATACTTATTGGTATAAGCGAAATTATGTTTCATCGGGACCGGAAATTTCGGTGAATCAATCGGAAGGCGTGAAGAAAATTATTGGAACGGTTCCGATTGAAGAAGACGGCAGTGTGAGTTTTACGGCACCGACAGGCATTGCTCTTCATTTTCAATTATTGGACGAAAACCAACTTGCGTTACAAACGATGAAAAGTTTTACAGGAGTGTTGCCTGGGGAAACGCGGGGGTGTTTAGGTTGCCATGAATCGATGACTCGTTCACCGGTTACCGCGCAAACGGGTAAAGCGTTAAAACGTGCGCCGTCGGAAATCACGCCGGTTTCTTGGAACGATATTACGGTGAGTTATGAACGTTATGTTCAACCGGTGCTGGATAAACATTGCGGTGAATGTCACCAAAATCCTGAACATAAAGCGTACCAAAAATTCAACGCAACACTTCGCCCGGGTTTTCTTGGTTTCAAAGAACCGTACATGACCTTAATGGGTAGTCCGACTTGGGGTGCGCCCTACAAAACGGCTGCCGGTTCGGAAAAGGTTGGCGGTTTCGGTTGGGCGGATACGATTCTTGTCGAAGCGTATGGTCAACGTGATCCGGCTGCTTATGCAACCTATCCGCCGATGAAAAAATTATCATACAAAAGCCGTTTGGTTCATCGAATGATGAGCGGGCAACATAATAATATTAAAGTAACCGGAGAAGATTTGTTACGTGTCATTTTATGGGTTGATGCGATGGGACCGTATTATGGAGCGGAAGAGGTTCGTTGTATGGAAGACCCTATTTTTCAGGGAAAAGATTGGATTTCGCAACGTCCACGTATTATGACCGCTCCGATTGTCCAACGTCCTGGACCGTTCGATCCGTTTTTCACCGATACCGATTCCGCCTACGAAACTCCTGACCCGCAAAAATACAACGCTTTACCAGTTGGTGTTGTTCGGTTAAAACCGTAATAGACTCATTACAACTTGAAAATTCGGTTTTCGGTTTTTGTGAAAGGACACCATTGGCTCGAAATCCATACGTAGAGACGCAATGCATTGCGTCTCTACAAAACCGAATTTTAAAGTGTGAAGAGTATATCGCGTGTTGATTCAATGTAACTATACTATAAACGGTAACCAAAGGGTCTTTTCTAGGAACGCGGGCATCTCGCCCGCAACCATAAAATAACGTTCCGTCGTTCTAGGCAGTCGGGACGACTGCGTTCCTAAAACAACCCATTGCTAACCGTTTACAGTATAAACAGATGGCGTTGAATCGAAAATTCAGGTGTGAGCAGTTTAAACTTTTTTTGGAGAAAAAAAGATGCGTTTTTCACGGCTCTCCGCAATCAACTTTCTGTTGTTGAGCATTTTTCTGTTGTTGGTTTTATTGGCGGGGCTGTTGCGTTTCCACAAACTTGGGGCGTGGTCTTGGGGTTTCGACGAACACTTCACCATGTTGGAAGTAAAAATTCTTTTCGGAGAAACAACCGTTCCCAACGAATATCTCCTCGACGGAACCGTTAAAAACGGAACCGTCAAACCTGAAGATACACAATATTATCGTTTACCACGATTACTTTGTGCGGCTTACGCGGTTCACCGGTTGGGTTACGGAATCTTCGGGGAAGATGAATTTGGTTCACGGGCGTTGATGGCGATGCTGGGATCGCTAAGTGTGGGGCTCATCTTTCTTTTAGCAAAACCGTCAATCGGTTTCGCCGGTGCGTTCATTCTTTCATTGCTCGTGTTGTTGTTACCGGAACATATTTTGCATAGTCAGTGTAACCGATTTTATATTCAAGCATTCCTGCTGATTTCGGCAGTAATTCTTTTGGGGGCTTATGTTGCCGTCCGGCAATCGCCGACAGCTGCATTTTGGCTGGGACCGCTTTCAGTGTTCATGGTGTTGAGTCATTCCTTGAGCGGTATCATCTGGGCAGGTAACTGTCTATTTTTATTTTAACCTTTTTATCGCGAAACGCGCGAAAATTTCGTGAAAGAGAATAAAAGTGAGATGATATTTCAGTGGAATTTGCCCCACCGTATGGTAATTGTTTCAACAAACCTTATTTTCAACCTTATTTTCCTAACAAAACAACCTTAGTAGCACAAAATCATCAAAAAACCAACCTTATTACCTTATTAAATAAAGAAGAACAATAAGGTAATAAGGTTAGTTTCTATTATTTCACTTGCTGCTAAGGTTTTTTGTTAAATGGTTTTGTTAGAAAATCAGGTTGAAAATCAGGTTGAAACAATAACAATATGTTTTCGCCAATTCGACTGAAATATTACAAACGGTGTGAATATTATTTTTTTCGCGGCCTTTCGCGTTTAAAATAGACATTTACGTTTTCGTTAACGCCGTTAGAATTGTTGCATTCTGAACCAGCGGACGAATCCATAACCGTAACA
>JAIROD010000780.1 GCA_031257725.1 Planctomycetaceae bacterium
AAATGTTGAAAACAATTCGCAACATAAAATCAGTAAAAACGCTGATACTTACCGGTAATCCGCTCATTCAGGAATGAAGTCAATTGTTTTTTTTGTAGCAATAAATGCTGATGAGGAACAAAATACGAAATACAGGAAAATTCCGGTTTTGTCATCGAAATTTCCGAAAACGGTAAGAAAAGCGTTGTTTTGGGGGTGATTTTATAAGGTAGGCGTAAACCTTTCGCCAAAAGGTTTAAACAACACACACACGGTAACAAAACATTGACCGACGTTTTGATTACTCGACAATGTGAATAAAAACTGCTTTGTTTACCAACCAATCAGTCAATGCTAAAATTTTTGCGAAAAAATGAATAAAGAAAGCCCCCCCCTGTTGACATTTTATTTAGTTCGGTATAATATTTCGGAATTGAATTTTGCTACTGAGTTTTTTTGAGTGAATTGTTTTGTTTGAAAATAAGGTAAAAATAAGGTTTGTTGAAACAATTACCATACGTTTGGGCAAATTCGGATGAAGTATTAATCTTTTTTTTTCAGGAGTATTTACTATGAAATTTCATTTGTTTATCATATTACAATTATTCTGGTTGGTCATTTTATTATCAGCCGGATGTTCGGATCGGGTTCATGTTTCAGGAAAAGTTTTACTACAGTCCGGTGAACCGATTACCCAAGGGTTGGTAGTGTTTGAAAACGAGAAACTTTCGGGAATCAGCGATATTAAAACAGACGGTTCCTATTCCATCGGATTGATCAAACCCGGTGAGGGAATTCCGCCTGGAACTTATAATATTGCAATTCAGGCAACGGGAACGATGGGAGGTGTCAAGAGTGATATGGGAGATATTTCATCAAACAATCCGCCCGAGGTCATTCCAGAAACATCGCAGGTTGATATGAAGTACACCTTGTCACGAACCTCAGGTTTAAGTATCATCATAGAAGCCGGAAAATCAATAACCCATGATATTATTGTTGATCCGCCGAAACCTTAACGTATAATCGGAACAGTTTACCGTTTTACGTTTCATTTTCACTTTTTTAAAGATTTCAAAAATCTTTCAACAGGAGAATTTTTATGACAAAATCCTTGATGATCAAAACATCCCGAAGACGTTTTATGCAAACGATGTCGGGAATAACAGCAACATTTTTTGCGTCTCCGATTATTTTGTCGGAAGAGGTGAAGGGTGCGAATGAACGGATTGGCATTGGAGTTGTTGGTGCGGGCGGCATGGGAAGCGGTGACACCAAAAATGCGTCACGGTTTGGGACTATTGTTGCGGTTGCCGACGCCGATCTCCGTCACGCCGAGCGTTTGAAAAACACTTATAACGGTCAACCGGTTGTGTATCAGGATTATCGGAAACTGCTTGAAAACAAGGATGTTGATGTGGTGATTCAGGCAACACCGGATCATTGGCATACGAAAATCAATGTTGACGCCATGCGTGCGGGAAAAGATGTTTACGGAGAAAAACCGTTTAGTCTGACGATTGACGAGGGCAAACTTGTTTGTAATGTTGTCAAAGAAACCGGACGTGTTTTTCAAACCGGAACACAACAACGTAGCGGAAAAGAATTTCAGACGGCGATTGAATTGGTTCGTAACGGACGTATTGGTAAACTCAAACGAGTTCTTGTTGCGTTACCGTATTATAGTTCTTGGGGCGGGCCGTTTTCGGCAACAGAAATTCCGGTGGAGTTTGACTGGGATTTGTATCAAGGTCAAGCACCGGTTCATCCGTATATTCCGCAACGAACTCATGCGATTTTCCGTTGGTGGTACGAATATGCCGGCGGAATGGTTACCGACTGGGGCAATCACCACATGGACATTGCTCATTGGGGAATGGATCAGGATTATTCGGGTCCTTTGACTGTTGAAGGTCGCGGGATTTTTCCGAACGAAAACAAGCCGGACTGTTTCAATACACCAGACAGATTTTTTGCCGTACTGAAATATCCAAACGATATTGAATTATTCTTTTACACTGTTTTTGCGGAAAAGCCGGGATTTCACGGTTCGACCGGACATCAGGAAACAAGTGAAGAACAACGTAATTGGTTATTCGGTAACAATTGCCCGCAAGAAGTTCACGACAATAAACGTAATGGAATTATGTTTATCGGTGATAAGGGCAGAGTGTTTGTCAATCGTGGCGGGTTGTTCGGCAAACCGGTTGAGGAACTCAAAGAAAATCCGTTACCGGAAAACGGTTGGAAAGTCCGACCGAGCAGCGATCACATGAAAAACTTTTTCGATTGTGTTCGTAGTCGTGAAACAACAGTTGCTCCGGCGGAGTTGGAACATCGTTCTGTAACACCGTGTCATTTGACTAATATTTCTATTCGGCTTGGTGGTCGGCAATTGCGGTGGGATTCGGACAAGCAGGAAATCATCGGCGATCCCGAAGCAAACAACATGATAAAACGTGAACAACGGAAACCATATCAAACGTAATTGGAAATTTTTAACGCAAAGGTAGGCAACTGTTCGCTAAACGGTCGCCTACCTCAATGAGATACTTTTTACCCTTTAAAATTCGGTTTTGGTTTCATAAAATAGTTTATTATTTTGGGGAGTACCGATAGTTCTCCTTTCTCAACCCGTGCCTGCGTAGCAACAGTTGCGCCCTTAGTAGCTCAAAGATTCCCAACAACGCGCCCTTATTTTTTCGCTCTTGTCGATAGGGGAATAAGGGCGCAACGGTTGATAGCAAGGCGTGTGGAAAGTTCGCAAGGTAGGCGATCCGCACGCTGTGCGGTCGCACCGGTTGAGTAATAATTGACACCAGAAAGTTTATTTCACCAACAACGTGTCCATTTGATAGCCCAATATTTATGATAGGCAAACCCGATTGGAATCAGTTAAGACCCAACCGGTGCGACCGCACAGCGTGCGGATCGCCTACCTCTTATTTATTGTCTCAATTATTCTTGAAATTTTTACCCATTTTAACACATCAACCTCTGAACGCTAGGAAAAATTTTATCTATTTTAACGACAAGCCTAAGAGGGCTGGAGAAATGATGAGAGCGGAATGTATTATTTTGCAACAACACCTGTATCATTACTTATTCATAACCGATCTTTGATTTATTTTAATCCTTACGGCATATTTTTTATAACCCTTTATATTTATTGTGTTTAGGATTTTTGGCATATTTTTTTTAGATTTGGCATAATATGTGCGGCATAGTACCCCCGTTACTATAAAATGTTGAGTAACAAAACGAAATTTGCTGTTTGTAACCTTGTTGGTTACGGCAAAAAACAAAAACAACCTATTTGAAAGGACATTCCAATGAACAAAACTATTTTCACCCTTGTTGCAGTTGCTGTGATCGTTTTCTCGACAAACAGTTTTGCAGACACCATTACTACTCCAGAGTATCTTGGCACGAGTCAAGCAAATGTTGATAACTGGGGAACCGCTTATGCGG
>JAIROD010000788.1 GCA_031257725.1 Planctomycetaceae bacterium
TCCGAATGACCACCCCTAGCCCCTCCGAAGGAGGGGAATCATTCCCCTCCTTCGGAGGGGCAGGGGTGGTAAAAAATAAACTTCAATCTCCGAAAAATTCCACTGATATATTACGAAAAATTTAAAAATGCTCTGGACTTTTTTAATGATATTCGCTACAGTTGCCCAACGTTTTGGTGAAGTATCCATTTTTTTATAAGGATTTTGGGGGTTAGCAATGATGAAGTGCGGTAAAATATTTTTCCGATTTTTTCAATTTTTCCAATTTTTTCAATTTTTTCAATTAATTGTTTTGACATTGTTTTTCGGCGGTTTGTTCGTTGGTTGCCAAAGCAGCGGCAAGAACCAACCTTCCAACCCGTTTGCATTGAACCGCCAAACAGCACCGCCGCCCGCAACTTTTTCCCATCAAGCGGCATATCTTGGTCAAATGCCGAGCGCGTATGTTCCCCAATTACCGGCAACAACCTATCCGGCAGGAAACAATAATTCAATTCCTGCAAACGTACCATTGCCCAACGGAACCACGCCCACTCCAACCATTCCCAACAATCCTGCCGTACCGAGTGGCGGTTACGGTTCTATCAGCAATTCCGCCGGCGCAACCCTGTTTCATACCTCCGCAATAACTCCGTCCGACAAAACAACGGAAAACGATTGGACAACACCGGAAAATTCCGTTCCCGATGTTCCAATAACAATTGCCGCAACCGGTGAAACCGCATTTCAAAATCTGGAATCAAAAAGTAATTCGGTTACAACAGTTGATAATACCGGCGTTACTACAATAAGTGTTGCCGAACCGGAAAATCGGGCGGTAAGTTCATCGCCTTTAATGACACAAATTGTTGATGATTCCGCTCCCGAACCCGTGCTTGCCGAACCAAAATCAATTTATGCCGGAAAATATCAGTAAATTCTGAATCGAAAATGGAAAGTTGAGAATTAAAAATCTATTTGTTCTTATTGTAACTATTCCGCCGTCGGTCTCGGCGTACTTTGATGAGCAATTCCTAAAACAACTGAATAGTTACGATTTTTTAGAGATTCTCTGATTTTATTGAGATTCCGGTTGAGATTCCGGAAAAAATGAGAGATCAAGGATATTGCCTTCCAATTTCAAATAGGGACTATTGGGTTTGTGATTGAGACTGGAATCGTTAAAAAGGTCTAATGATTCATTCCCTTGCGGATAATATTCCATTATTGTACCGGTTTGCGGATCACGCGGAATTTCATCAAGATATGTTCCAACCAATTCGTCCAATGTTTCCGGCAATGTATAGTCATGTTCCAAATACCAGAGATGTAACGCCGTATAAACGAGTTGTAATCGAAAGAGGTCAATAGTGTACAAATAACTAACGGTTTGCACGTACCATTCGTCTGGTAAAACATCAAAATTTCCTTTAGAAGATTCAACGCGTTTTAACATTTTTAGCATTTTATTATAATCAGATTGACCAACAGTGCTTTTTCCTGAATGAATATAATAATGTAATTGATAATTAAACCGGCGCAAAAGCCTTGTTTTTTCCCAAGTCAGATAACGGCATCGTTTTAGGATATTTTTTGTCATTGAGTCGTCGAAAGGAAGACGAATATTTTCCAATCCGCCGTTAATGATACGTGTTTTAATTTCATAATCGTACAAAATCCACGTTTCGAAAAGCGGCATTGTTTGGAGGATTTCTTTGGTGTCCGTGTATTTATTTTTCAAATAGCGTTTCAATTCTTCTTCAGTAAGATTGTCAAACTTTTTAAGATCGCGGCGGCGCAACAAATTCTGAATGTGAAACGAGCATTTTTTCCAATCTTTGATCCGATCAAGATCATTTTCGTTCAGTTTTTGAGTTAATCGTGCGGCGGTTTCCTGAAACAATTTCTTGCGTTCTTCAGGACTTAGGCGTTCCGTTAAGGGTATTTTATCGAGCAGAGTTTCGGCTTCTTCCAATGAAACGTAGGGAATGGAATAAATCCGAACCAACGGAATCGTCCCAATAATTATTGTAATAGTTATAAAAAAGGGAATCAACGGTTTTAACAAACTTCTCCATGTTTGCCGTTCCCGAAGCCAATCCGCAACACGAAGCCGTGAAGCGATAAGCAGCATCACTGCCAACGGTAATGTTGTCCATAACGGATTAAACCGGCATAAAAGCCATCCAAACGCCAGCCAGAGAAAGAGTAACAAACTGGTCATACCTGTCAGCGCAACAGAAACAAGCATACTTCGGCAATAAATCGAGATAAATGCGCCTACAGAAAACGATATTAGCCATGAAGAAATTGTTACAGCGACCGTAAAAATAAATTCGTTTTCTTCCATCCTTCCATTTCCGACTCGCGGGATTAAAAAAACAAATTCATTGATAACTACAAAAATAAGGATCGGAAAGTAAACAGTTCCGAACGGTAAAATACGGCTCCACCAGATTTTCCCCGGTGCAATACCGCATCGGCTTAAAAAACGAAACGACTGATTCCGTTGATCCGCCCCGAAAATACAACCGCCTCCGATAATCGTAAGAAAGATAATACCGTACAAAAAGAACATTGTCGCATGATCAAAGGAAGAAAAAGAAAAGAATAGACTTAATAAACACAATATTATCATAGCAATAATATAACAAACCAATAATACCAGCGAATGCCAAACCGATTGATAGAGCAGTGCGAAAAACGGCGTTTGTTGTACCGGCAGGTGACAGAACATAACGTTTTCGTTTTGCAAAAAGTTTACCGTTTTTTTAGAATATGTTACGTTTTTGAACCATTGCAACATTGAATAAACGGCGGCAATTCCCACAATGACGGTAATTTGTTTAAGAAAAGTTTCTCCATTGGAATAATTGAAGATAGGGATTTTGTGTTCAGCAATTAGAAGGGCAAGGAAAACGGTCAGAGCGGTACACGCATAAGTGGTCAGAACGGCGTGAATCTGTTTACGGCACAGCGGCGACCAAAAGAATCCCCAAACGGAAACGTTAATAATGACAATACCCATATCGAACCAATTATCTTGATTCCTCCAATAGGTGATTTCACTCGGTGAAAGAACTACCGGAATCATTGAACAAATAAGAACAAAAATTGTTCCCGTAACAACCCACGCCGCTTTGCCAAGCATCACCGTCAATGGTGAAACCGGTAAACTGCGGAGAAATCCAAATGTTTTTTCATCATGTTCCGTAGAAAATGAAACGGCGGCGGCGGCACCGACGTACAATGCCGTTAATAACAACGCAATACCAAAAAACGACGGGCGGCTATGACCGAAGAGTTCGGGAAAGGATGTTGTTGCAAAAACGGCAAGTTGAATAAGAAAACAGAACAACAACATCGCTAACGCCAATGAATATTGTTGACGAAATTCTTTCTTAAATATTACAATAATTTGTGTGATCATTGTTTTTTCGTATTGAATATGGTTGAATTTTTTAGGAACAAAAAAAATTATTGTGACTTCGACACAAAGTGGAGATCAAGGATGTAGCCTTCTAATTTCAAATAGGGACGATTCGGTTTATGGTAACGGTATCTGGATGAATCATTGGGAATATTTAAGGAGTCATTCCCTTGCGGATAATATTCCATTATTGTACCGGTTCGCGGATCACGTGGAATTTCATCAAGATAAGTTCCAACTAATTCGTCCAATGATTCCGGTAACGTATGATCATGTTCCAAATACCAGAGAGACAACGCCAAATAAACAAGCCGTAACCTGTTGCCAATAACAACTTCAAAATAACCCGTAGCAAGAGACCATTCGCCGGGGAAGGGAATAAGAGATTCTCCGGAATGGTGATAGATCAAACGTTCTACTCTTTCGTATTTCTTATTCACGTTACTGAAATAGGCTGCATCATCGTGCGGAGACTGTTTTTTGTTGTCGTCATAGACCAGTGTGATCTGACGACCTAATTGCCAGTTCAATATCCGTAACATTCTTGTTTTTTCCCAAGGCAGATAATGAAATCGCGTAAGGATTACTTTTTCCGTGTCGGTAAATGCAGGAAGAATATGTTCCCGTCCTCCATGAACGATCCGTATTTGCATTTCATAATGGTACAAAAGCCATGTTTCAAAAAGCGGAAACGATTGGAGTGTTTCTTTTGATTGGGCATATTCTTTTTTCAATGCTTTAATTTTCAATGCTTCATCATTCCCGCTTTTTATAGCGTTAACATTCACCAAAACTGACATTATATTATTGTAACGCAATAATGTGTGATAGCGATAAATACTTTGATGCCAAAGTTCAATTTGATTAATGTCCTTTTCGTTAAATTTTTGTGTCAATCGTGCGGCTGTTTCCTGAAACATTTTTTTGCGTTCCTTCGGACTCAGACGTTCCGCCAAAACGGTTTCGTCGAGCATCGCTTCAACTTCTTCCAATGAAATGTACGGAATCGAATAAATCCGAACAAACGGAATGGCAAAAATAATTATTGTAATTGTTATAAAAAACGGAATCAATGGTTTTAACAAATTGTTCCATGTTTGCCGTTCCCGAAGCCAATCCGCAGTCCGAAGCCGTGAAGCGACAAGCAGTGCCGCCGCCGGCGGTAATGTTGTCCAAAGCGGATTGAACCGGCATAAAGTTACTCCTAAACACATCCAGAAAAAGAGTAACAGACTGACCGCACCTGTTAACGAAACGGAAACGAGCATACTCCGGCAATAGATTGAAAAAAACGCTCCAACAGAAAATGGTATTAACCAAGCAGGAATAGTATGTGAAACAGCAAAATAAAGGTCGTTTTCGTCTAAATTGTACTGATAATGAAAAATCATTTCAATTGCAATGATGACGATAAGACTCGGAATATAAACGAACAAAAACGGCAAAATACGACTCCACCAAATTTTTCCCGGTGAAATACCGCATCGGCTCAAAAAACGGAATGACTGATTTCCTTGATCCATTCCAAAAATACTGCCGCTGAATATAATCATAAACAAAATATTAGCACCTAGTAAAATTGTTTTCATGAAATCGTTTGGATACCGGTGAAAAAAAACATAAATGAGAATGCAAGATAAACATATTGTTGCCAAAACACCCCCCCAAAATAACAATAATTGAGATTGCCGCATTGATTGACAGAAAAGTGTCATAAACGGTGTTTTCGGTATCGGTTGGCAACAGAACGCAATATTTTTGTGCGTAAAATGTGTCAACGATTCCGCCGTCCTATTTTTCTCCGCTGTATTTTTGAACCATCGCAACATGGAGAACACAGCGGCCATTCCCACAATAACAGTAATTCCCAACCGAAGCGGCGCCGCTTTTTCATACGCATTGAGAATACCGGTATTCTGTGCGAAAATTTGAACGGTGAAAAAACTTACCAGAGCCGCACACGAATAAGCGGCAAGTACGGCGTGAATTTGTTTACGGCACAGCGGCGACCAAAAGAATCCCCATACGGTTACTTCAATGATACCAACACCTAAACTTAACCATAAATCCGTTTTACCTAATTGTACAATATCTTCCGGTAAAAAATCCGTTAAACCGTTCAGAATCCAAAAACTCGCAAGAATTAATGAACTAATAAGAACAAGAATTGTTCCTGTAACAACCCATACCGCTTTAGCAAACATCATGGTCAACGGCGAAACCGGTAAACTGCGGAGAAAACCAAATGTTTTTTCCTCATGTTCAACAGAAAACGAAACAGCGGCGGCCGCTCCGGCATACAATGCCGTTGCCAACAACGCAATACCCAAAAACGACGGTTCGATTTGACCGAAAATTTTGGAAAACATCGCCATCGTGAACGCTCCGAGTTGTATGATAAAACAGAGCAACAACATCGCCGCCGCCAACGGACTTTGTTGACGAAATTCTTTTTTTAATATCGCAATAAATTGTGTGGGCATCGCTTTTTCGTATTGAATATGGTTGAATTTTTTAGGAACAAAAAATAAAAGTCTGAAGCAGCAGCAACGGGAAACAAAAAACAGTAATATCTCTATTCGTAATCTATCAGTGGAATTTTCAAACGCATACTCGCCGACTTACCCCAGTAAACGGACAGAACCCGTTGAGGTAGGCGATCCCTTCGCTGAAGGGTCGCGCCGGTTGAGTAATAATTGATACCAGAAGGTTTGCCTTGCCTACTGTGTATCGATTTAATAATAAAATATTTATGAGGGGCATTACCTGTTGGTATCAATGACGACTCAACCGGCGCGACCTTTTAGCAAAAGGTCGCCTACCTTGTAATTGATCATAAGTAAACAAATTTACAGAAATTCCACTGATATATTACC
>JAIROD010000796.1 GCA_031257725.1 Planctomycetaceae bacterium
ATTGTTAATATGAGATGTGTTATTGGACATGTTAAGTTGATTCACACTCAAGAGACGTTAAATTATATCTGTCTATTTTAATTTTCGTGTAATATATCAGTGGAATTTTTCGGAGATTGAAGTTTATTTTTTACCACCCCTGCCCCCTCCGAAGGAGGGGAATAATTCCCCTCCTTCGGAGGGGCTAGGGGTGGTCATTCTGAGGAAACGACTGAATAGTTAAAAAAAAATATTTCACTGATATATTACATTTTCGTAAATTTGTTTACGAATGGAAATTACATGGTAGGCAACCTTTCGCCGAAAGGTTGCGCCGGTTGGTTTATTATTCGAGTTGTACGCGTTTGGTTTTTAATTTCCATCTGCAAACAGGGGCAAGTCGGCTATCGCCGTATTAGTAAAAACCTTTCGGCGAAAGGTCGCCTACCATCAAATGACCAATCTACTGAATAATTACAAAAAAGGTTAAAACAAAATAGACAATTACGTTAAATTATAACCGAATACAATTCTAAAAACAGTAACCCGAAGAAAAAAAATACTTTTTGGTTACATTCCCGGCAGAAGCGGCGGCGGCGGGGCGGAGCTTTTTCGGATTGTTTCCGTAGCAATCCAAAGCCAGCCAAGTCCCAACGTGCCGCGAAGAATTAACACCGTTACAAAAAAAATCAAATAATGTAATGCGGAACTGCCGACATTGATGTCCAACACGGCGTGAGTGGTCAACATCGCCACTCCGGCAAAAGCGGCAAAATAAATCCAAACAAAAATGACATCCGCATTCATTTGCCAGATAAATATCTCGAAAAGAATCCAAAGAACCGCATAGACCACTGCACAGAGTGCGGTTTTTTTGTATAAATCGAAACCGGTCAACATAAAAAGTTGTTCCCGATCACGCAAAATCTGATAGCCGAAAAGTGACAACGGAAACGCAAGAAAGAAAATTCCGACTCCGCCAAGAAAATCACGAGTAAAAACAGAAGTGATCGCCGAGCCAAGAATCCAAGTCAGGATGTAAACCGCCAAAACTCCCAGTGTGCAAAAACCGGCGTAAACCGGATCAAAATCCATATCAAGCCGGCTGATCGGTTTGAGAATTAATTTACCGGTTGCTGTTCTTCCGCCTTGTTCAAACTCTTCCGCCCCATGAATTTTAACAGAGGCTTTCGGAATATTGATGACCGTATTACAGTTCGGACAAGGTCCCTTCGCACCGGCAAAACGGTCACTCACCTGAAATCGCTTCAAACAACCGGGACAAACAACATTAATCGCCATAAAATTTTGTAATTAAAAATAAAGTGTTCTATTCAGTGGTTTGGTTGTGTTCCTGAATTTTCCGTCCCGTTAGGGACGGCATATTGGTAGAAAACAATGTAATAAATCATCCGCATCCCGTAGGGGATGCAATATTGGTAAAATTTATTGATTGATTGATTCCTGATTCTACTACCAACATGTCGTCCCTAACGGGACGGCATGTTTAATCGACATCATTGGCGACCAATATGTTGTCCCTAACGGGACAGAAAAACGAACATTCAACGACGGAATCGTTATTATTCATCTAAATAATTGAACAATGTTTTTTTAGGTTTCGCGATTTGAATAATTGTTGCGTATTGTTCAAATTCTCTGTCCACTTTATCAAAAATACTTGTAAGTAATTTTGCTTTTTCCGGTAATATTTGATTGAAATATTTATTAAAATCAGCGCGGTCACACCAAGACGGTTCAACAACAGAAGGTAACAAAGCGGAAAGGGACACGATGGCTTGTTCCGGTTGTTGTCCGAACTTGCCGGTTTGTTCTTCAATTTTCAAATGGTTTTCGATCAATTCGATCAAAGGTTCCGGAAGTTTCCAATTTTTTCCCAATACTGCTCCGGCATCCGCATGATTCCAGCCGAAAGCGTCATTTTCCAATTTCGATAGGCGTGTTTCCGGAGATTGGGCTAATTGTTCCAGCAACACGCTGTAATCGTTTGTCTTTTTTTTGAGTAGAAGCGGAATCGCCATATCTTGAAGCAATGCGCCGGCAAAAGCCATTTCGGGATCGCCTTTTTTTAGTTCCAACAGCAGAAACCGTGAAAACATTGCCCGACGGAGTGAATCCTGCCAAAGCATTGTTACATCAAACGATCCGGTTTTGCTTTTAGGAATCAAGCTAAAAACAGCCTTCCACAGGACAAAATTCTTGACAATCCTGATTCCCACTAAAGCAATTCCTTGTTTTACATTGGAAATGGTGCTTTGGAAACCAAAATAGGAAGAGTTCAGAAACTTCAACACCTGAGCGGCAAGACCAAGATCCGCTTCAATCGGGCGAACCAAATCATTGATATTGACTTTAGCAACATCATTATCCAGTTGGAGTACGGAGAGCGCACTATGCGGCATTGCCGGAAGTTGCTCGACCATCAGGATTTTACTAAGTTCATCGTGTGTGGAAGACATCGTTAATTAATAAGCTAATGGAATTGGAATGGGATTGGTAGGTTATTGGAAAAATGGTTATGGTTTGTTATGACAAGGGAAAACCATCTTTTGATAATTTATGAATCTGAGATACTGACCGATAAAAATGAAATTGGAACATTGGAAATGGCAATTGAAAACTAAAACAGATTAACAACAAACATCGCTTTACTGTTCTAAATCCCTCACAAAACAACAAATTAAAAAAAGTCCATTTTACCGACAACTCTCAGCAACATAACAAACAGTTATAAATCTTACGCTCATTAACAAGAAAATCAAGACGCTGTGAAAAAACTTCTGTCAAACGGCAATACTCAAAATGAGATGGGCATCTCTCCTAATTCAATTTTTTATTGTCTGCCCATTAATTACTAAATTAATAGTTAACGACGGGGTTTACCCCCGTGTTCTGGGGTTAAGTCGAACAACGCGGGGCAAGCCCACGCCGTTAACAAAGGCGAATCATCGCATGTTGCAAAAACAAATATTTCACTGAATAGTTACGAAAAACAAGAATATTGCTTTGTTTTGAAACATCGTTTGTATTATTTTACTATATTGTTTAGATTTGATTTATTTTGATTTTGTGCCTACTACTTTGGTAACTTACCGTATTTATTGAACTTAATGAAATTTCTTAATAGTTTTTTTGAATTGGCACGATATCTGCATGTTGTTTTGTTCGTTACCACAAAAGTGAAGGTAACCTAAGTAAACTTGCTGTTGATAAGGCAGCAAAACAAGAAACAAGTTTAATTGAAGGAGACTTAACGTTGAAAAAAATTATTTTTATGACTGTAGCAATGTTGACATTTGCTACAGTCGCTGTTACCAATGCAGATACAATCTATATTGGTACGGGAATTCCGGTAACAAGTAAGAATCACGAAAACGGTGCCAATGTATCAGAAACAATCACCGATAGCGATAAAAACGGACTTGCAGATGGTCGTGAAGGCAGTTCGTGGAAAGCTTACGGTGATGTAACAAACACACGAGATAAAAATTGGTCGGTCTTGTACGCCGATATTGGCATCGGCGGCTATAAAGACTGGTTTGCAGGTAAAAACAACACTGTCACTACACAGGTTGCTGCGGTGGCAAAGGCTCTTGAAAACCAAGGACAAAAGGCTTTTGGTTATGTTGATTATTACAAACTCAACGGAGTTTTTGAAAGTAGTGCCGATCTTTATGGCAACATCGGAATGAATGGCGGCGGATTATCCGACTTTGCCGTCGGTGATGCCGGTGTTATCACAACATACGGCGGAGCTCATTTCGAGGAACGCGGTTCATATCGTTATAATGAAGACGGTTCTATTGAGTTGCTCGGTAAAACATCACCGGCAACTGGTTTTGTAGGAGTTCAATCGGGTATCGTTGCGTTCACCACCGGATTTGAAATGGCAACCGGATTTGATTATATCAATGGAGCCTTTTCTGTAATGGGTGAATTGATGGGAATTTATCTCAATGGAACTCTTTTGAATAGTGATCTTTATTATTTAAGTGATAATTTGATTAACTCGGATTATGATTATGTGGGACAATACAATCTTGAAATTGACCTGACAAACGAGTTTATTGCATCATTATTGGGAACTGGGAACAATAACTTATCTTTTATGGTTTTGGGGATTCCTCATTCACTCTCTGGAATTGCCTCTGATACCGATATGTCGTTTATTGCCTTGTCGGCTGGTCTCTCGCAAAACACCGAATCAATTACCAATCCGCCGCCGCCAGACAATCCCACAACACCGGAACCTGCCGCCATGTTGATTTTTGGTATTGGTCTTGCCGGTCTCGGACTTCGACAGTTGTCAAAAAAAATTAAGCGCGGTCAAAAAGTTTAAGCACGAACTGTCGAAAAATTAAAAAAGGTAAATCTAAAGTAAAACCTGTTTTACAAAAAGTAAAAAGCCTGTCGGGTAATAAATTCCGATAGGCTTTTTGCTTTGTACGGTTTGCGTCGGAATTTTCGGAATTTAGGGTTAAACCAAACCGCCGCCGATACGATGATTTCCCGCAAACCATCACGCCAACGCCATCTTGCTTTCGCTATTTCCAATGAATAATTACTGTAACTATTCAGTCGTGGTTATTGGCGTATCGGACACATCCTAAAGGGGTTGTCCGAAAAAATGGATCGTTCATCAATTGTAACTATTCAGTAGTGATCCTATTATTTATATCATCAGTCCAATAATCAAGAGGTAGGCAACCGCTCGCCGAGCGGTTGCGTCGGCGATAGCCGACTTGCCCCTGTTTCCCGCCGGCAATCGGTTTCCAAACCGGTCGGAAACACCAATTGCCCAATCGAATCT
>JAIROD010000485.1 GCA_031257725.1 Planctomycetaceae bacterium
CTCCGAATGACCACCCCTAGCCCCTCCGAAGGAGGGGAATTATTCCCCTCCTTCGGAGGGGCTAGGGGGGGTAAAAAATAAACTTCAATCTCCGAAAAATTCCACTGATATATTACGAAAAATCTCTATTGCCCCGTTTTAATTTCCATGTATAATACGTGAGTTATTAATTTCAGTTTTTGATTTCAATTTTAGGAGACCAAACTATATTTTGAAAAGTAAATTGCCCGAATTTTTGTTCGGGTGTTAAAAAAATCGAGTACGTCAACAAATAACAAGTCGTCATTTTGACGATAGGTATTTTTCCTACAGACCAACGGTTTTTCCGTGTAGAAAATTTACCGTAGAATTATTAAGTTGCGTAGCTCCCGATCGGGGAGCGTCGCGTATAATTCTATAGGTGTAATTCAGTGTTACATTTTAAAACATGTAACACACCACTTTGGTCGGTGGGAAGGAGCCAAACTTGTTAGCGTGTCGCTCCTATCTAAGAGCGATATTCTGTTGCCATTTCTCGGCTTAGCATTTTCCCAATTTACGGTAAAAACAGGTTATGCGTTACGTAATCTGTTTAAATTTCCACTTCTTTTCATAAAGGAACATACCCATGAAAAATACAACCAATCGGCAACCGAAAATCCCGAATTGAATATTGAAGTCAAAAAAGGAAATCAAAAATGGAATTTCCAATGCGTAACTCAATAGTTGCCCCTTCCTGAAATATCCGGCGGTTATTCATAGAGAATGCCTAATGACGTTAGTTGGATTTGATGCCTGTCTTGATAGATCGTGAACTGTTACTTCATATTTTTTGTTAATTTTGGGTATCTTTAATAGATATACAAAAGTACATTTAATTGGGAATCTCTCATCATTCAGAATTTACCGAAAGTTAACGGCGTGGGCTTGCCCCGCGTTGTTAGGCTTAACCCAAAAACACGGGGTAACCCCCGTCGTTAACTATTAATTAATAGGCAGAAAATAAAAAATTGAATTATTAGAGAAGCCCAATTCAATTTATACAAAAAAACTTGAAAATAAAGATTTTTTCATTTATTTTTTTGTGCGAAATCATCCATGAAATTACAGAGTTTTACAACACCATCTTTGGGCATGGCGTTATAAATGGACGCGCGCAAACCGCCAACACTTCGATGCCCGCCGAGTGTTGTCAGACCAACTTTTTTTGCTTCCTCCTGAAATTTTTTATCAAGTTCTTCAGACGGCAACCTAAACGGAACATTCATAATCGAACGATATTCCTTCTCGGCATGACCTTTGTAAAAACCGTTTGAATGATCGATAACCTCGTAAAGCAAAGCCGCTTTTTCCTTGTTGATGACGTACATTTTGTCAAGACCGCCGATATCGTGAAGCAGCCATTCTGTTACAAGTTTAACCATGTAAATCGCGAAACACGGCGGCGTATTGAGCATTGATTTTGCTTCGGCGATTTTTTTGTAGTTGAGTAGGGACGGTATTCGGTCGCCGGAACGTTCCAGCAAATCGTTGCGGATAATAACCACAGTAACACCGGCGGGACCGATATTTTTTTGTGCACAAGCGTACAAAAGACCAAATTTTGAAACATCAATCGGTTTACAAAAAAAGTCCGACGACGAATCACAAACAAGCGGTATATTACCGGTGTCCGGGTATTCCTGATACTGAATTCCTTCAATTGTTTCGTTGGAACAAATATAAGCATACGCCGTCTCCGATTCAAATTTAAGTTCATGGGCGGCGGGTTTACGTTTGTACGAAAAATCTTTTCCATCCCAAACGGATTTAGCGTTACCGACCAGATTGGCTTCGGAAAACGCTTTTTTGCTCCATGAACCTGTAACGGCATAGTTTGCGGATTTTCCGTTCAAAAGATTTGTTGGAATCATGGCAAACTGGAGCAATGCCCCGCCTTGCAGAAAGAGAACGTGATAATTATTCGGAACATTTAACAATGTTCGAATATTTGTTTCTGCGCCTTCGATAATTGGTTCGAATGCTTTTGAGCGGTGTGAAATTTCCATAACAGATGCACCGGCGACGGGCAGACAGAGCAGTTCTTCCTGAGCCTTTTTGAGAACTGGAAGCGGCAAAACGGCAGGACCGGCAGAAAAATTATAAACACGATCAGTAACAGACATAAACGTAATTCCTTTATTATAAAACAGTTATCGTGAAATTTTGTCAAAAACAACCGTTCAATTTTAACATCAATTGCCAAAAAAGAAAGGGGGGTTGAAAATTCACAAAAAATCTCTGGTGCTTTCTGTACTGCTAATTCCTAAAATCGCCTGCTATGTTTGTGGTTGCGGCTATGCTGCGACATGGTTATCTCACAAATACCAAAACAATTAGAAATAAAGATAAACGGTTTTTTCCAAAAAAACAGAAAAATCGAAAAATATTTTTGAAAAAATTTTGAGAGTAGGAAGATTTCTGTTGACATCAGGTTTGGTTCCATGTAAAATTTGAATCTGATTTGATGCAAGACATTTTTTTCTGCCGTGTTGTTTTTCGGCAATGTTTCGCGGTTATTTCAATGAAACCTTATAAAATAAGGAGATTGACAATGAAAAATGTAGTGATGTGTTTGGTTGGGATTTTGGTGTTTTTCTTTGAAAAATGCCAAATGTTAAAATGGGCAAGACAGGGGGGGGGGGGCTAGATGTAGAGAAAAGGAAAGAATTGAGAGTGGAAAGTGTCCGGTTTTCCGACATTTTTCTGCAAAATTCTCAACTTTCTGTTCTTCACCATTCGGTTTTACATTGGTCGAACTTCTTGTGGTGATTGCGATTATCGGCGTGCTAATCGCTCTTCTATTACCAGCAGTGCAGGCAGCACGGGAAGCCGCAAGGCGTTCACAATGTACCAATAACCATAAGCAAATGGCTTTGGCAATACACAACTATCACGATGTCAACGACTCAATGCCTGCTCAAACCAGCCGAATCACTTTTGGGAAT
>JAIROD010000889.1 GCA_031257725.1 Planctomycetaceae bacterium
CACTAAATTTCACGAAACACACTAAAAATTACATAAAAATCGTAATATTTCAGTGGAATATTCCCAAACGTATCGTCATCGTTTCACAAAACCTTATTTTCAACCTGATTTTCTAACAAAACGATTAGACAAAAAAACTTAGTAGCAACAAGGCAAAACAACACATAACCTTATTACCTTATTCTATTTTCTCAAAATAATAACAATAATAAAAAATGTACATAATAGAGATCATACAATATCAAAATAAGGTAATAAGGTTCGTTTTTTTATTATTCTTATGCTACTAAGGTTGTTTTTGTCAGAAAAATCAGGTTGAAAATAAGGTGATCGAAAAAAATCTCAAATGCTTTGTGAAAATTTCACTGAATAGTTACAAATTGTCAACAGGTTTTTTCTTTTTGAAAGAAATTTTTTTGATCTTTCGGAATTTTCGGCAAATCATTGCCAATGGGAATCTCTCCTCATTCGGGATTTATCGAACGTTAACGGCGTGGGCTTGCCCCGCGTTGTTAGGCTTAACCCCAAAACACAGGGTAAACCACGTCGTTAACTAATTGGTTAATAAAAAATTGAATTATTAGAGAGGTCTATTCCTAATTCCTGCCATAGCAGGCAATAACGGAAGCGATTGTTGTTTGAGGGCAACACTGCTTGCGGTCACCCGCCCCAAAATAACAAACGCTCCCGTCAAGAAACATGTCCAAAGCAAGAATTATTCTTAGTGTTCACGAACTGAATAACACGAACCGAATAAATTGACTGAAATCGAGTAAAATAATTCTGTGGAACTTTTTACTTTTCTGAAAATGGGGGATTGCTTAGATTTTCTATTTGGACTACAATCTCACTTTGTGATTTTTAACCGTTTAACTTTTTACGCTCCAATCATGAATTTATTACGTCCCGATTTTGCAAAATGTGGTAATCTTGTGCCGGTTGTTACTCAGGATGCGGCAACCGGTGAAGTGTTGATGATGGCTTACATGAATGAAGAAGCCTACAACGAAACCCTCAAAACAGGCAACGCTGTTTATTTCAGCCGCAGCCGGAATAAACTGTGGCGAAAAGGTGAAGAAAGCGGCCATGTCCAGAAAGTTTCCAGCGTGTTTCTCGATTGCGACGCCGATACCATCTTGCTCAAAGTCGAACAAATCGGAAATGCCGCCTGTCACGAAGGTTATAAAACCTGTTTTTTTCGTGAAATTACTCCTGACGGTTTTAAAATTGTCGGTGAACGTATTTTCGATCCCAAAGAAGTGTACGGTGCAAAATAAGTGTACGGTACAAGATGAGTGTTTTGAAAATTATCTTCACAATGCCTTTATTGTACTTTATGACGGAACATTTTGTGACGGAACGTTGTTTATTAAAACAAAAAATTTATTAAAACAATAAAACAACAAAAACAAAAGACCATGTCCAAAGCTGAAATTAAAATTATTGGTGAATCTATTAACGATTCGGTTCCTTCCACTCATCAACTGTTCGAAGACGGTAATATTGACGGTATTAAGGAACTGGCATCATTTCAGGACGAAAAAGGATCAACTTATATTGATGTGAATGTTGGCGGTCGTCCGGCGGAGTTTCTGGCGGAGATTGTTCGAGCGGTTCAAACGGTAACACATAAACCGCTTTCTATTGACACACCTGATCCTGTACTGGCGGAAGCGGGATTGAAAGCCTACGATAATTCAGTGGGGCAACCGTTACTCAATTCGATTTCACCGCTTCGAAAGGAAATGTTTGAACTGTATAAAATTAAACCGTTCCGACCGATTCTTTTGATTTCCGAAACAATACAAGACGGCAAAGCCGGCGCGTGTCACACTGCTCAGGAAACTTACGACGCGGCAAAATTTCTTCTTGCAGAGGCGAAAAAAGCGGGGATTCCGAACAATGATTTGATTTTTGATCCGGGAATTGCTCCGGTTGGTTCTGACAGTGAAGGCAATTTAACGCGGCTTCTTGCAGCGTTAAAATTAATTCACGACGATCCGCAGTTTGACGGTTTTCACGCTTCCGTTGGTTTAAGTAATTTTACCGTCATGCTTCCGCCAAAACGGAAAGATGGTTCACTTGTTAAAGGACCGCTTGAAAGTGCTTTTTTAACTCGTGCGATACCGTTGGGGCTTGATTTTGTGATTGGTTCTGTTAGACGCACTTATGAAATTCTTGAAGAAGGCGATCCGGCTCTTGTTTGTATTGACGATTGTATCAAGCTCGGAGGATTCGAATCAATTATGCGCGTCCGCAGTTTCTATAAATAATAAAAGAGTTTCTATTAAATAATAAAAGCGGATTTCTAAAAAAATCCATTTTTTATCACAAATCATTTTTGTCGCAAAATTTTTAAGATTTTGTCCTTATTGTTCTATTTATCCCCAATGTCCTTACCCTGTGAATCGGCAACAATTTTAGACTCTCCCAAACAGGCAACACGAAATTCGTGTTATTTTGGGAGTTTTGGATCTTTTTGGTTTTTTTGGTTCATTGCAATTTTGTACGGAGTTGTGTGGACATTGTTACCGTTTCTGTTGGAGCCGAATTTTCGGTTTGACGTGATTGAGATGTTTTTTGTCGGCAAGGAAGGAGTTATTGCAACATTCAAGCATCCGGCGTTAAATTCTGTTATTTTGGAGATTGTTTATCAGGCGTTAGGGAGAAATTCTGTTGCGCCTTATTTTTTATCACAACTTTTTTTTCTGGCAACCGCCTGGACAATCTGGCGGCTTGGGCGTGAATTTCTTTCACCGCCAAACGCACTTTTCGGAGTATTGACTTTTTACTGTTACTGGGGCTTCTTTTACAAATCACTGTATTACAATCACAATGTTATTCTCATGCCTGCATGGGGATTCGTAACACTTTTCGCTTTTTCGGCGTTAAAATATAACCGTTACCGCGATTGGATCCGGCTTGGAATTGCAATTGGTTTGGGCGTTTATTGCAAGTACACTTTGTTGTTGCTTATTGTTGCCATTCTCCTCTTCATGCTTCTGAGTAAACCGACGAGAAAATATTACTTTCAATTGGGTCCCTACCTTACTTTATTCATTTCGCTGATTATTGCTGCTCCGCTTATTGATTGGATGATTCAAAGTGATTTCTCCGGTCTGAAATTTCCTACAACCATTTATGGTCTCGAAAAAACATGGCAAAACCGTTTTATTGCACTTTGTCACGACGCGCTTATTGCTCCGCCGTTACTGGGGATTTCTTTTATTGTTTTATTATTCCCGCTTTTCAGATTTCCGATACGTTTTCAATCTTTCGATGCAAACCGACGTTTTGTTTTTCATTTTTTGTTGGGCATGATTGGTTTTCCCTGGCTCTTTTCAGCGGTTTCATGTTTTGTAACAGCCGCTTCAATAGAATACGGCAGTTTTACTCAATTGCCTATTTTTTTGGGGTTACTTCTTCTTGTTGTCTTTCAAACCCGCCAAACACGTTGGTCAATTCGTTGTGTTTGGCTGATTTTCGGGTTGACGATGGCGGGTTATCTTTTGGGCTATTCGTTACACAGTTACTATTCTCATTACCTTGCGAAACGACAAGTATTTTATATGTATCACGGCAAGCAATTGGCGGAAGAAGCGGAAAAAATTTGGCACGAAAAATATGATAAACCGCTTCCTTATGTAACAGGCGGTTGGTGGTTTGCCGGTAATGTTGCGATTTACGGTGTGGATCGTCCGACATATCATGGAGCGGATCATCCGTCATGGTTGAGCGATGATCATTTTCCGCTCAGTAATTGGTCAACCGATCTTGATGTTCAAAAACATGGCGGTCTTGTTTTTTGGGCAGCAACTAAGGATGACCAAACTCTTCCGGAATTGGTGCGTCAACGTTTTCCTTCAGCGCAGTTATTGCCGAAAGCAATTCGTATGGAGTCGAGCAATCCCAATCAAGCGCAGCCGTTCCATGTTGGTGTTGCGATTATTCCGCCGAACGATTCTATTCAAACAAAACCGTTTCATCCTGCCCCATACCGGTTTTATTAAATTGAACACTCCAATCATTGGGAGCATTTGTTATTTGGGGGCAACCCGACTTGAGATCACCCGCCCAAAAAACAAACGCTACCCATTGGGAATTGTCTCTTTTTATTTTATCCACAGATTGACGCAGATTATCGCAGATGGGGTGCTTTTGTTGGTTTTATCGTTACAGAGTAAATCATGCCGGTAACAATCGCGAATAATCACAGGTTGCGAAAATAAAGATTCCGTCCCGCTAGGGACGACATCTTGGTAGAAAAAATGGTCAATCAAAAACACGCGTCCCGTAGGGACGAAATGTTGGTAGAAAAAACAACAAATATCAATTTCACCAACATTGCGTCCCTACGGGACGCGAATAATGTTTGTTATGCCGTTTTCTACCAAGATGTCGTCCCTAGCGGGACGGAATTTTGGTTCAATCGTTAACAGCGGGGCAAACGCGGGGTAAACCCCGCCGTTAACAGTCAAAACAACAAACGCCCCTCATCTGTGAAAATCTGCGTAAATCTGTGGATGATTCCTTTTGTTTTTATTTTATCCACAGATTTTCACTGATTGTCGCAGATTATAACGACGGGGGATTACCCCGCGTTGGGGGGCGATGTCGAACAACGCGGGGTAAACCCCGCCGTTAACAGTCAAACCAACAAACGCTGTTAACAGTCAAACCAACAAACGCCGTTAACAGTCAAAACAACAAACGCCCCTCATCTGTGATAATCTGCGTTAATCTGTGGATAATTCCTTTTGTTTTTATTTTGTCCACAGATTTACGCAGATTATAACGACGGGGGATTAACCCGCGTTGAGGGGGCGATGTCGAACAACGCGGGGCAAGCCCACGCCGTTAACGTTCGGTAAATTCTGAATGATGAGAGATTCCCAGTTAATAGTTAACGGCGGGGTTTACCCCGCGTTGGGGGGGGGCGATGTCGAACAACGCGGGGCAAGCCCACGCCGTTAACGGTCAAACCAACAAACACCGTTAACTCAAACCAACAAATGCCCCTCATCTGTGATAATCGGCGTTAATCTGTGGACAGATTATTCTCATATTGAAAATAATTTTAAAAAAACTTTATGATTACGAAAAAAATGCCGATAACGAAGAGTATGGATTTCGTTACGAGTTGTAACGTAATTAAAAATTCCTATCCTATTTATTTTACTCTTTTTGCCAAAGGAATCGTCCATGACAAAAAACGTGAACCATCAAAATCCGGTTGAACTTACAACCTCGCAACGTTCCAAGCAGAACATTTTCTTTAATCGGCTCTGCAAAAAAATATTCAAAAGAATATTTTTATCTTTAACGAATACAACGAAAATCCCCAATATGTCAAAAATGATGCGGAAATT
>JAIROD010000898.1 GCA_031257725.1 Planctomycetaceae bacterium
TCAATAAAGTGTCGTCCCTGCGGGACTTCGTGTTGCGTTTGCCCTACCGTAAGCTAAAGCATACGGTTAATAAAGTGTCGTCCTTGCAGGACTAATAAAAAATTAAAATAGACAGTTACCTTGCCTTCCGTGAACTGTCGGCAATATCCCAATTACCGGTGTCAAACTAATTTTTACAATGTTTCGACAAAAACATTGCCTACATTTTGATTATTTGCCTGAAATTCCGAAAGATCAAAAAATTTCTTTTAAAAAGAAAATCCCTGTTGACAATTAACGTTGTTCCATGTAAACAGTGAAACTCATTTAATTGCGAGACATTTTTTTCTTGCCGTGTTGTTTTTCGGCAATGTTTCGCGGTTATTTCAATGAAACCTTATAGAATAAGGAGATTGACAATGAAAAATGTAGTGATGTGTTTGGTTGGGATTTTTGCAGAATTTTTTGCGAAAAATCAAATGTTAAAATGGGCAAGACAGGGGGGGGGGCTGTTTGTAGAGGAAAGTTAAGAACAGAGAGTGGAAAAAGTTGGTTTTCCAACGTTTTTTCCGAAAAATTCTCAACTCTTTTTCGCTCTTCACGGTTCGGCTTTACATTGGTCGAACTTCTTGTGGTGATTGCGATTATCGGCGTGTTAATCGCTCTTCTGTTGCCTGCCGTTCAAGCCGCGCGTGAAGCGGCACGGCGAATGCAGTGTACCAACAAACTCAAGCAACTCGGCATTGCTTGGCATAACATGCACGACACACTTGGACATTTTCCGTCTGCGTGTTGCCAGAAAGAATTTTGTGCCGACGTATTGAAATCCATTGGGAAGGACAATTACGCCGCTATGCAAGGCTCTGGCGGTAACCGTAATATTTGGCACTTTCGCGGACGTGTTAGTTGGGGAGCAGCCATATTACCGTTTATTGAAAATCCAGCACGATATGAGATGTTCAAACTTTGGTGCGTCGAGCGAGCGATGGGGAGTAACAATGATGGCGGTTGGGGAACTGATCTCAGTCTCAAAACAGGAGAAACGTTTTCGTATAGCGGCTCTATGACAGCATGGCATGGAACATACGAAAATCCGTCCAAAGGTCCCATTAGCGTTTTTTTATGTCCATCCGATCCTGTTGGTGGAGTGGTACCAGGTAATGGAGTTATGGCTGCAACAAATTATCGTGGATGTATCGGCGACACAATTTACTACCATTACGAAAATATGAGACCAGATAATGGGGTCTATCCTTTTCCGATACGTGGAACTTTATCAAACGGACTTTATGAAATTGTTGGTATTGAGTCCATCACGGATGGAACAAGTAATACCATGATTTTATCCGAAGCCGGTATCACTTCCGGTTGGGCAACGGTTGTCGAATCACTTCATGGAGGAGTTGCTCAAACAACTTCAACGGAAGCCGCCGGTCATGCCGGTTTATGTCTTGCCAAACGTGGAACCGGAAACAGTATTCTTAGTCCGGTTGCAAGTCAGATCGGAGGACGATGGGTTGACGCCTATCCTTCCTATACCGGATATTATTGTATCATTCCGCCCAATTCTCCATCATGTTTCAATAATGCAGCAGCTTCGGATTATGTTCATGTTCCGGCAAATAGTTATCATCCCGGCGGAGTTAATGTTTGTTTCGGAGACGGTACGGTACGATTTGTTTCCGAAACGATTAATGCCGTTTCAAGTGGTGTAACGTTAAGCACGCAAATTGTCAAAGGAGTTTCCGGTGAATCGCCTTTTGGCATTTGGGGAGCATTGGGAACAAAATCAGCCGGTGAAGCCAAAACTCCATAATCCAATTGTTTCCGTTTGCCGGACAATTTACTTGGAATATCCGGCAAACGGATTTTTGTAATGTTCATTTTATATTGTAATGTTCATTTTATACAAAAATCTGTTCCTGCTCATTACAGAATGAAAATATTTTTCTATCACATGGAACAGATTTATGTTTTCTTAATTACAATGTTCGTCAACAGTCACCAATTTTTATACTCCTCACACTTGAAAATTCGTTTTTCGTTTTCAACAACGTTGTGTTTCTTGTGAAAAATGTTGTGATCTTTGTGTTAAAAAAACTCTGATGTTGGTAGATTTTAAACACAAGGGTTACACAAAAAACGCTAGGAATCACCTAAAAAACACATACCGAATTTTAAAGTAAGAGGAGCCTATCACTTACCAATATGAAAAAAATTATTTAATAATTTCGCAATTTGGCGGCGAGCGGATAGAGTCATACCAACCCTTATTTTCACCTTATTTTTATAACAAAACAACCTCAGTAGCAACGATTGTCCTTAAAACCTAAACCTTATTAAGGTTTGGGGTTGGAATAAGGTAATAAGGTTAGAATTGATGGGGGGCTTGGGCTACTGAGGTTGTTTTGTTCGGAAAATAAGGGAGAAATAAGGTTTTTTAATTCCAAGTTCACTCGATTCAAACGACTTCCAAAAATGAAAAATAATCAAAAAAATCAGGACAATTCAATGAAAATGGCGGTCTATTTCGACCACTTTTTGAAAAACGCTCCCAATTAATAATTGTATAAGTTGTTAATATCGTCTTGTGTAATATGATAAATATAAATTGAATAACCTGCTGTTGCAACAGGTTCAAAATTGAGAAAGTAACGATATTGTTTTTCGCGGTTGTAAATGTAATTGACACTCAAGGC
>JAIROD010000003.1 GCA_031257725.1 Planctomycetaceae bacterium
CTATTGGCAGCAAACTGTTACGACAAATTGTTGTTTACAAAATGTTATCAGGTAAATCGAGTAATAATAAACGTTGTTCCGGTAACAGTTTTTGATCTGCGTGCGGCATGAGATTGTCAAGTTGTAGGGCGAGATCACGTTGTCGTAACGCCTCTTTACGTCTTGCCTCCGAATTTCCGGCAACCTTCCAAAGGAACAACGCATAAGAGACGCGGAATTTTGCCGTATTAGGGTACAATAAAACAGCGTTGCGGTAATAGTCCAACGCCGTTTCCGCCAATTCCGCATCGCCGGTTTTTTCGTACATTAAATTTAGCCGTTCCGCAAAAATAAAATGCAATGTTGCCGAACGCGGCATGAGCCGAACCGTTTGACGTTGGATTTCAAGTGTTTCCGTTTTTCGTGTTTTATCGTTGGGAAAAATCAGCCAAAGCCGGAATGATTCCATCGCAAGACGTTCCCGCATTACTGAGGACAAAGAATCCGCTTGAACCGCTTGACGTAACAAGATTATTCGGCGCAGTTGGTCTTTTTCCTCTTCCGCCTGTATCAAAAAAGTTCCGGAACGAATAACCGGTTGGTAACTCATCTGATGTACGAAAATAATGGACGCAATCAGGAAAACGGCAATCCCGATTCTGAGAAAACGATATTTTATTTCAAAATTATTTTGCCGGTTGACAAGAACCGCTGCCAAAAACCAAAGACCAATTACTGTACTCGTTGCGGAAATCCCGCCTGCGGCTGATAAATGAACAAAAAATACGACCAATGTTATCGAAATTAACGAAGACGGAATGATTATTGGATTATCGGAACGTTTGAAAATGAAAGCAACCATCGGAAAAGCAACCGCAGCAAACACCGGCCCAAGAAAATCCATTCCGGCTTCACTGTTGAACGAAAACACAAACGCCGACCAACATCCGATCAAACCGCCGAAAAAAGTAAAAACGCCGGATTGAGGCGATGAATTATTGTTTTGCGCCGGAATGAAAGTTGTACGGAAACCACGATACATCAGAAAACCGAACGGAACCGCAAATAACAGTAACGCCGGTAAACCGGACACTGCGGCAAGTTCAACTGCAAAATTATGCGGATCGGAAACTTCCTCACTGGATTGAGGCAATTTATATTGCATATAAGTTTGTTTGAAATTACCGCTGCCGCAACCCCAAACCGGATAATCATGAATCATTCCAAGCGAAGCCCGCCAATATTCGAGACGAAAACCAAGTGAACGCGACGCTCCTGAAACAAGGTTTTTTCCTGATGAAACAAAAAACGCGGCAATAAACAACGCCGCCGCCGCAAGTCCAATGAACAGTAAAACGAACAATAATTTATTTCCCCAATGACGATGAATCAGCAGGAAGGCAAGCAACATCATCCCAACGCCAACCGCAACAAAACCGCTTCGACATTGCGTCAAAATAAAACAAACGAAAATAATACCGGTTATTGTAACCGCTCCAAAACGTTGCCAACGTGTTCGCGGAAAAAAAAGTACAAGAAAACCGGCAAGAAAAATAAACCAACAACCAAGCAAGCCGCCGAGTGAATTGGTCATCGGATAAGTTCCCATTGGTTTTGACGTTTTCAATCGGGCAACAAGCCGATCCCAATCAGGCGTTTCCGGTTTGATCGACGGATCAATCTGAGCAATCGTTGTTTCAGGAGCGGCTTCAAATTGCCGTAACATATCGGGAATACTGATAAATTGCTGATGAAGTCCCAGAAGTGCTTCTGAAAACATGACCGCAATAATAATACCGAAAAATATTGCAACGTTTTTTTGGTCGTGTAACATTTGCCGGAAAAGAAACCAGACCGCTGT
Organism: Planctomycetaceae bacterium; assembly: GCA_031257725.1. Lineage (GTDB taxonomy): Bacteria > Planctomycetota > Planctomycetia > Pirellulales > Thermoguttaceae > WRKP01. The sequence continues at coordinate 1,841 of JAIROD010000003.1, forward strand.
TAAACCGAGCCAGACGGAAAGCATGTTCAGACCGGAACGCGGTGCGCCGCCATGACCGGGCAGAATCGTCAGAACGGTTGAAATACAGACCGCCGCAAAAAAACCGTACACCAATAAATCAATCCGCGAAAAACGGATTTCAGGTAAACACCCTTTTTTAAGTAACGGTAAAACAATCCAAACCAATGCCGTTAGAAGCCAAAGAAGACACGGTAAATGGAAAATACCGGAACGTTCCGCCTGCTCGCCGGGCAAGAAAAGTGTTAGTGAAACAAGTCCGCCTAAAACGGCACAAAGCCTTGATGTTCTATTTTGGGTCGTCATGGGATTGATTCCTGGTAATAATTCGTAACTATTCGGTAGAGCGTTTATTTGAACCGTCAAATAATGAACAAGGTCGGCAGCCTTTCGCCAACACAACCGCACGGCGTGACGGTTGTGAACAATATCATTTTTAATTATACATCAAATCAATAGGCTGCTGAATAAGGACAAGTTTTTAAGAAAATTAGTAACTATTCAGTGTATTGTTGGTCTAGTTATTGTAGCAGCCGTTTTTAAACGTCTGCCATCGGATCAACGCCGTTAGGCGTTCCCTGGGAATAACCGCCGGTTTCAACCGGCGGAAAAGCCCCCCTAAACTCACCCCCCCTTTTAGGGATTGTCCCAAAGCGGCATTAAATTTGATCGATATTTTTTGTGCAACTGTGTTTGACCGTTTTTGGTCGTTAACGACGGGGTTTACCCCGTGTTTTTTGGTTAAGCCTAACAACGCGGGGCAAGCTCACGCCGTTAACTTGCGGTAAATTCCGAATGAGAGGAGATTCCCAGTTCATCGTTAACGACGGGGTTTACCCTAATACTACTGTAATCTTATTTTTCAAGTTTTTTTGTTTTAATTTTTTGAATTTTTTTTCAAATTTTCATTTATTCTGTTTTCCGTTGTCTTGGTGAAATTTTATTTTTTTGGGGGGGTAGGATTTTTTTTGTTGGT
>JAIROD010000020.1 GCA_031257725.1 Planctomycetaceae bacterium
CCCCGTCGTTCACTATTCACAGAAAACGCCTAACGGCGTTAGTCGGTTTTCCGGCTTATCGTTCTGAAACCGTGAGTTTTTTTCGCAACCTTCCGGTTGCGGCTCTGAAGACAGATATGAAGACAGATATGAAACCGACTCTGAAGATGGACGCTCCCATTGACTACTCGAATCTGATTCGATGTCGGGAAAATCTTTTAGATTAAATTGGTGTTTCCTTTTTTTCCGCTTTTGTCTATACTCTAAGTAATTGGACATCTCTCGTCATTCAATTTTTTATTTTCAACCCATTAATTAATAAATTAATAGTTAACGACGGGGTTTACCCCGTGTTTGGGGGGTGAGCCGAACAACGCGGGGCAAGCCCACGCCGTTAACTTGCGGTAGATGCTGAATTATTAGAGATTCCCTATTGTTTTTTATTTTCGGCTGACCATGCCCCAGTCAGTCAGTAATATCCCCATCAGGAAAATACTCATGTTTCAACGTTGTTTTTTCTTTTATGTGTTGATTAGCCTGACCACAATATTGAGCGGAATATTCGTAGGAAATTCAGGCGGAACCGTTTTCGGGCAAAGTATCGGTGTGATGCCGTTTCGTGAAATTCCAACACCGGAATATTTCAATATCTCCTTGCACCGTTATTTTGAAGGCAACTTCGATAAAGCTTTGACCGATTTTAACCGTGACCTGCAACGGGCTTTTAAAATTCCAAACGTCAACGGGCAAATGTTTCTTTGGCTCGATTCTTTGTGTTATTGGATTATGTGCGGCGAATGTCATTATCAAATGGCTCGCTACAATGACGCAATGCAAGCATTCAATAACGCTCTGCAAATTTATTTGCAACAACCGGAATGGCTCAAAAGTATCACCTACACCGGTTATCCGTCAGCCATTCCGCGACAACCCTTCACCTGGGGACACTCCGAACGTGTCGGCGGAATCGGCGATTTTCGACAATGTAAGTTTCAGATTTATCAGGAAAATGTCAATCTCGTCAATTTGGGACGACAAGGAACCGCCCTGTCAAAAAATGCCCAACTAAGCAGTATCCATGCGGATGAAATTATTACGCGGATGGCGTTAATGATTCGTCGACGTGCCGAAATTCTCGGTCCTCTCTCAAAATATGATCCCGAAACAAAAACATTACTCGAAGTTCTCGGTAATCGTCCTTGTTTGCCGAATCATTTTACCGGCGTTTGGGTCGATGTGCTGCACGGTCTCACGCTTGCCGCCATGGGCGATGATACCACCGCAGAAACACAACTTCAAAAAGGATTGCTGATGTTGGCACAGTTCGATCACCAACTCACCCCTGTCGCTCTCAATGAATTAGGACATATCGCCATCCGTGCCAATAAACCGGAAGAAGCGGTCAAATATTATCTTGAATCATCGTTTTCCGCCTATCTTGCCCGTGACCCGATTCTACTCGGCGAAACCTTCCGCAATATGGCAAACGCCCAAAAGTTAATCGATAAAACCAAAACCTCGCCCCCAATTCAAGCCGCTCTAAAATTTTTCGGTACGCAAAAAGATATTAGTCCGATGATTCTTGTCCCGTTATGTCATGAAGCGGCGGAAGAAGCGTTTATGGCAGGGAATACCAAAGCGGCAATGACCTATCATCACCAAGCCGCAATGTTGTTGAAAGGACGGAATTTGGCAGATACGGTTCACAACGCATGGAATTATTATCTCGGAGCAATGATCGCTTACGCCAATGCGTCCGCCGATTATCAGAGCGGTAAACCGATGACGCTTTCCATGCAAAACGGAGACAAAAATCTCGAAACCGCTCTCCTCTTCATGCGGCAACGCGGTTCACTTTGGCTGTATCAATTGAGTATTCTCGAAACGCTTTTTCAACAAGGTAAAATCACCACGCGAGGTCCAATCACGATGCGTATTGCCGATGAACTTTACGATTTTATGCTTCGTGATCCGAATAGTCTTGATTGGACATTGCAACCAATGGAAAGTTTAGCGGCAATGACCTTCACTCCGCCCACCGCGTTTCAACGTTGGTTTTATGTTGCGCTTCAACGCGGTGATCGTGAAAAAGCGTTTGAAATTTCCGAACTGGCAAGACGTGCGGTTTTCTTTTCGTCGTTTAATCTTGGAGCAAGATTGTTTTCGCTCCGAATCCTCTTTGAAGGCGGCAGTGAACATGTTACGCCGGAACGCCGGCTCGAGCGTCAAACGTTATCGCTTGATTTTACGCGATTCGGGGAATTATCGAATCAGGTTCGTGCTGTTCAGACACAACTTCGATCCATTCCGCTTGTTCCACAAAACTCAACTCAAGCCGAACAACAACGAAAATTATTACGCGATCTCGAGACATTAAGTTTGGCTCAAGAAGCCATGCTCCGTCCTATGGCGTTGACCCGAACGCCGACATCAACGGTTTTTCCTCCAATGATGAAGTTGGAACAAATTCGGAAGGAATTACCGGAAAAAACCGCAATGCTTGTGTTTACCGAATCGCTGGGAACCTTGTACGGATTCCTGATTGACCGCCATAACCTGACTATGTGGGCGATTCTTCAGGAACCTAAATCCGATTCATTGCAAAAATTGATTACCGATTATCTGACCGGTCTTGGCAATCGTGATCTTAATTATCCGTTACCGATTAAAGAGTTGGTTGATCCGAATGGAAAGTGGAAAGAATCCGGTGCTAAACTTCTCAATCGTCTTTTAGGCAATGAACCGCGTCCGGTGCATTTTACAGAGTTGGTGATTGTTCCGACCGGACAACTCTGGTATGTCCCGTTTGAGTCCATGACGGTCAAAGCCGGCAATGAATATCGTCCGCTTATTGCCGCCGGACGTGAACCGTTAACGATTCGGTATGCTCCAATGGCATCGCTTGGAATCCCGCAAAAAACCGGACGAAGTGCAACCGCTGAAACATTGACTATTTACGGAAAATTTGTTTCCAAAGATGCGCCGTCGGTGGCGTTGGACGCAATTGACCGATATGTCAAAGCGGGTATTCAACATTTAATTCCCATGCCGTCCATAACCAATGAACCATTTCCGTCTTCAGCGTCTGCATTTGCAACACAAATTAAACAACTTCTTGTTTTAGACGATATTCCGATTCCGCCAAACGGTTTACCATTGGGTTGGTCGCCGTTCAACGGTGATAAGGCAAAGTTGAAGAATCCGGTAGGAAGTTGGCTAACTCTCCCTTGGGGCGGACCGGAACTGATTATTTTACCCGGTTTTCACACTCCGGCAGAATTTTCACTCAAAACTCCAAGAAGCGGTGCGAAACAGATGATGAGCGGCGACGATTTATTTCTTTCCGCTATGGTATTACAGGCTTGCGGAGCGAAAACGATTTTAATGAGTCGGTGGCGAACCGGAGGACGTGCATCGTATGATTTGGTCGAGGAATTTTTGAAAAACTATTCAAGTATGCCGTCGGCGGAATCATGGCGTCAAGCAATTATGACGGTTGGTGGTGAGGCGTTGCATCTTGACGAGGAACCAAGAGTGCGGATGGAAAGTGGGGCTGAACCGCCAATGGCAAACCATCCCTTTTTCTGGGGAGCGTTCCTATTGATTGATCGCGGCGAAGTACCCGAAAATTGACGACCACAACTAATTTGCTACCAATATGTCGTTCCTAGCGGGACGGAATTTGTGTTTGATCGTTAACGACGGGGTTTACCCCGTCGTTAACGATTGGAAATCTCTCCTCATTCAGAATTTACCGAAAGTTAACGGCGTGGGCTTGCCCCGCGTTGCTCGGCTTAACCCTAAAACACGGGGTAAACCCCGTCGTTAACTATTAACTATATTAACTATTAATTAGTTCCTGTTTATTTTACGTTTTTGAAGAGATGTTACATATTTAATTGCACTAACTTATTTAATAATAAGAAGTTATGGAATTTGAAAATATTTTTGAATCAAATCACTGATGTATTGTTCCAACTTGACGCATGAAATGGAGTCAATCCTTAATCTTAATTTGAGAGATTTTATGTTGAAACTAAACGATATAAGTGCGTTAGAATTTGAGATTTATAATAAATTATCAGATAAACGAATTACAGTCAAAACAATGTTGCTTTCTGCCGGAATAAGTTTCTTGAAGATTCCTAGGAAAATACCACTTTGGGATGGTGTTTTAATGGTAGTGTTTCATAGAAAAACATCTTTGATTGAAATTAAACACCAATCCGTTTTTGGTTCATTTTTTGGTGAACAAGTTTTAGATAACATTGATTGTCTGGAATTCGAATCACTAAACATGTTAGTTGATTGTATTTGCGAGAAAATTTATAACTTTTACCATTGTTCAGGAAAGCCTAAAAGTTTTATCGTTGAAAATGAGAAGGATAAAAGTAACTATTCAATAAAGTCATAAAAAAAGTTACTGATTATGTTGTGGATAGGTATCCGATTACGCCACAAACCGCAAATGTAACTTTCAGTATCAAAAACAACAGGATGCCGTAATAACGGCATCCTGTCTCATTTTAGTTTTGAACGTTTTTTCGATTGGTTAAATTTTACGGATTTTCGGTTTGCGGGAAAGTACGTCGGGGTTGCCGGTTTTGGTTTCCACGTTCACCGGCTCCCTGACCGGGACGCCAAGAATCCCGATCAGGACGGTATTCACCACCTTCACCACGCCCCGAACGGTTTTCACCACCACGACGTTCTCTTATTCCAATTCCAAATCCAATCTTTTCCTGAACTTCTTTGGCTTCAGCTGTCAATTTTTCAGCCTTTTCTTTTTGTTCAGGTGTCAGAACCGCTTTAATTTGTTCGGCAAATTTTTTGGTTCTTGTTTCGTTTTCGGCTTGTAGCTCCGCGCCGAGTTTTTCACGTTCTTCTTGGGAAAGCTTTCGCCAGTCGATTGGACCGCGTTTTTCAAAAGCGGCACGCGATTCCGCCTCACGTTCATCGTTGATGGTTTTGAGTTTTGCTTTTTGCTCCTCCGTCAGATTGAGAACTTCAAGCGATCGAACTCTTAACAACGGTGAATCAAGACCGCCAATGAGTTGAAATTGCAAGGTTTTGTACTTTTCTTGTTGTTCCGGCGTTAGAATCTGGTTGATTTTTGTCTGAGTTTCATCGAATCTCTTTTCAAATTCTTCGCGGAATTTTTGCAATTCTTCACGAGACGGCGGACCGGAACCGGGTCGACGATCATTAGGTCTTGCGCGCAATTCTTCTGAAAGTTTTCCCAGTTTACCAACTTGTTCTTCGGTTAAACCCAATCGGCTTTTGATTTCCGCATTTCGGGTTAACAACTCGATCCCACCACCGCCGCCAGCGAAATTACCGCCGGGTTCGCGTCCGCGTTCTCTTCCGCCGGGTCGGTCAGCTCCGCCGCCCGGTTGAGCAAATGTTACGGTTGAAAATACCGCAACTGCAAACACAAACAACATGGCTCCTACTAATTTTTTCATGTTTTTCTCCTAATAAACAGGTTAAACAATTTGTAATGAGAAGTCTCAAACCAACTTCTCTCAGCTCTTGATAAAGAAAAACACTCCTCATTGGTTAATGTTCCGTGAAAAAAAACAAAAAAGGGTTCTTTGTTTTGTTGTTTCGTTGTTTTGTCGTTTTGTTGTTTTGTTGTTGTGTTGTCGGGAGCGTTTTCCGTTTGTGGGTGACGGTCATTCTTTCGCCCTGAAAGGGCAGTAGATCATTGAAAGTTGAACATAGATCGTCATCCGCTTGCAACACTCTCCGCTCTCAACTCTCCACGAATCAATTAATCAATTAATCAATTGCCCTTACAGGGCGTTGATTTCTTGGGCAATCGCACCCGCCGCGATGCGGCGGGCTGGTATGTATTGCCCTTTCAGGGCGAAGGATTGATCGGCAACTTGCTATCCCGTTAGGGACAACATGTTGGTAAAACTAGGGACCAATTATTGCGCCAACCAATATTGCGTCCCTACGGGACGCGGATTTTTTATTGTGTTGTTTTCTACCAATATTTCGTCCCTAACGGGACGGAAAATTCAGGTATCTATTCAGGAGAGTGTATTATCAGCTCATGTTACGCATTGGTTTGATTTAACGCCGTAGGCGTTTTATGTGAATAACCGCCGGTTTCAACCGGCGGTAACGGACACACAACCACCTCAACCCCTTTAGGGGTTGTACTAAAAAATAGATCGTTTACAAGTTTCCCTACCGCTTTTGTGCACCCCCTAAAGGGGTTGGTGGTTTGTAGGTCTGTTACCCGCCGGTTGAAACCGGCGGGTATTCACATGAAACGCCTAGCGGCGTTGACCCGATGACAAACGTTTAAAAACGTCAGTAACAATAAATAGGACAACAATCGACTGAATAATTACAAAAAGTTAAAACAAAATAGACAATTACCATGTTGTCCCTAACGGGACAAGCATTTTTAATCGACATCGTTTGCTACCAATATGTTGTCCCTAACGGGACAGAAAAATAAATATTCAACGCTGCTGAATAATTACAAATAATCAGCCATTTTTTAGAGGTTTTCAATGAAAAGTATCGGCGTTACTGAAAAAAAGAATCGTTTGTTTTCAAAGGTTAATTTTCTATTTATTGCCGGAGCCTTTTGTTATTGGGTTTCCTTGCCGCCATCCGGATTTTGGTTTTTGGTTTTTCTTGTTCCCGTTTTCTGGACATTCGTAATCGAACACCCTCAATCAATTTGTTTTCGTACCATTTATTTCGGGACGTTTTTTTTCTGGATTGCGT
>JAIROD010000074.1 GCA_031257725.1 Planctomycetaceae bacterium
GTCCCTGCGGGACTTTGTGGTGTGTTTGCCCTATCCGTATGCTAAAGCATACGGTTAATAAAGTATTTTACTTAATAGTCCTTGCAGGACTAATAAAAATTAAAATAGACAGTTACCGACACAAGATTGGATTTATTAGATATTGTTTCCAATATTTTGGATATTTTTTTTCGCAACCTTCCGGTTGCGGCTCTGAAGGCGGCACAGAAGACGGTACTGAAGATTGCTTTGAATACCGCCGCCATGAAACATGCGATAACCCTAGTTGCCGCCTCAAAACAACAAACGCTCTCTGAATAAATAATCTTGTCTTTTTTCTTTTTTACTCTTGACGTTGACGTTGTAAATTGCTAAGATTTGCAACTATTTTATTGGCGGTGAACCGCTGAAAATTTTAAGGGTGATGGTTGTTGCAACTTAACAAGATTGAAAGAGAGGTTGGCAATGGAACACGAAATCATTGCATTTTTGAACCAACTCGCAACGGTGCAAGAGAAAATACTGAGCGTGTTGAAGAAAAAACAGACACTGCTGGTGAAACCGGACAAGGAATCTCTTTCCTTGATTACTGCTGAAGAGGAACGTACACTTATTTTATTACAACAATCTTTGGATCATCGGGAAAAGATTTTGGAATCCGCCCAGAAACAAGGACACAATGTTGATTCGATTCAGATGCTTTGTGAGCAGATATTCCCGAAACCAAGTGAGTGGCGGATGTTAGTCAATGCCGCCAACAACCGCAACCGGCAAATTCGTTATCTTGCTTTAGCGAATTGGACGGTTTCTCAGAAATCATTGATTCATCTCACTCAAATTCTTGAAATTATCGAAACTCGCGGTCAGGGAAAAACTACGTACAAACCGCAAAAAGGAAAAGAAAATCATTCTTCCGGCGGTGGTTTTGTTGATCGTGTTGCTTAGTATTGTAGTAACGATTCAGTGATTGGGTGTCTCTAATAATTCGATTGTAACTATTCAGCCGTCTGTCTTGGCGCACTTTTTTTGCTGATTATTTCACATTTTTTGGGAGCGTTAGGAATCGAAGGTTAGGCGGAAATCGCAATACCTTTTCGCCATTTCCACTGGGAATCCCTACAGAAATGTAGAAAATGCGTTTTTTGGGCGTAGGCTAAAACAAAAAAGTAGGAAATTCTGAATTGCCAATGTTATGCGAAAAATTGTTAACTCTTTTAATTAAAAGGGTTTAATGACAATCGCTCTAATTTATTCTTTGGATTGGCACAATATTTGAAATTGTGAAAATACAGCGATTTCACAATCACTATCATGATCTCACAATCGCATACAGATGTTTACGTATAATAATTCTACACAAAAAAAGAAAGTTGAGGAAAAAAATGTCTATTCGAAAACCATTGCTCGGTTTTACACTGATAGAGTTGTTGATGATGATTGCCGTACTTGGAATTTTGACCGGACTTCTTCTTCCTGCCATTCAGTGGTCGCGTGAAGAGTCGCGTCGAATGCAATGTACCGACAATATCAAACAATTAACGTTGGCGTCCCAAAAATATTACGAAACCAAAAAGGAATTTCCGTACTACACCGGTATTCACCGGAAGTTGGAATCACACGGTTATAATACCTCCAACATTGGTTATTCGGTACAGGCGGCGGTTTTACCGTACATGGAACAAGCCGCACTTTTTGAAACGTTTTCTGAAGCGTTTTACGAACCGAAGACAAAACTATGGATGTGGCTTGGTTTTATTGAAAATTCGTCACGAAAAGCAGCGCAAACCGATTTGGCGGTGTTCCGTTGTCCGGCGGATTCGGCGGCGGTGAAATCGTCATCGGAACTCACCGCCAAAAACTGCGGACCAGGAATGACCTCGCCGGTTGCTTCGGGAAATTACATGGCGTGTAACGGTTCAGGAACAGGTTACAATTACGATCACACGGTACTGAATGACGGTCTTGTCGGAAAGAAAATCGCCCGAACATTGTCTATGGTTACTGACGGAGCCGCAAACACGCTTTTATTCAGTGAAGCAATTATCGGCGACGCTTCGCGTTACAACAACACACAGCCGGAACAAGACAAATTATGGTTACGCACGGCAACGGTGAAATCAAAGAACATTACTTATCGCGGTGAATCGACATGGCTGACCGATGCCGATGTTCCGGGAATTGAAGGTCTCGAAGCCGACAACGAATTTGATTTGCCGACATTTATCACGGTTAATGTCGATAACTGGTTTGGTGTTCGTGGTTTTTCATGGATTGTCGGCGACAGTTATTCAACGGGTTTTACAACATTTTCGTTACCTAATCCAAACTATCCTGATTGGTGTGACGAGATGGGAATCGGATTTTTCGCCGCACGAAGTTTTCACCCCGGCGGAGTCAACGCCTCGCGTGCAGACGGTTCCGTAACTTTTACACCTGATTCCGTTGACCGTAAAGTCTGGCAACAATTAGGCAGTATGAAGTAGTGGAGAGTGAATAGTAAATGCAAGTGTTGTTTACGTTTTCAATTTTTAGTTTCAATTTTAGTTTTAGTTTCAATTTTAGTTTCAATTTTTAGTTTTTAGTTTTAGTTTCAATTTCAAATTTCCTTATAAAGGAGAACTTAAAATGTCAATACGTCGATTTTCGTTTGGTTTTACACTTGTTGAGTTGTTGGTGGTTGTTGCGATTATTGGAGTTCTGGTTGGTTTGCTGTTGCCTGCGGTTCAGGCGGCACGGGAAGCCGCAAGAAGAATGAAGTGTACCAATAATATCAAACAACTCATGTTAGGCGTACACAATTTCCACGATACCCAAAGTGCTTTGCCGCGATGGACATTACATCCTCGTCGATATAACGGTAGTACGATTAAAACCAAGCATGGATTTTCAATTCAGGCGAATATTTTGCCTTACATTGAAATGGAGCAGTACTATGCTCCTCTTCGGAAACAAAGTTTTTACGGTACAGCTCCCGATTATGGCGGTACACTTTCATATCGGGTTTGGAAGGATTGGGCGGATTGTATTTTCTGTGACACCGGTACTTATGAAATTGCTTATCCGGTGGATAATTATGTTCACGATAAAGTTGTTCCCGCCTTTCGTTGCCCTTCCGATTCGCCCAATTCAGAATGGCTCTCTGAACTTCCGGTTGATGGAAGTCAAGGGACAAGACCGGCGGTAGGAAATTACATGGTCTGTTATGGTTCTGGAATGGGTTACAATTACGATCATACCGGTGAAACCGATGGAGTTGTTACGAGAGCCATTGCTAAAAAAGGATTGGAATCTATTACTGATGGTACAAGTAATACTCTCTTTTGGAGTGAAGCCATTATTGGTGACGGCACCCTTGCGACTGGTGAACCGGATGTCTCAACACCTTGGCTCCGAATCGCTGCAAAAAGAACTACTTATATGACGGTTGGCGATACACACGAAGGGACGGCAGCCGGTTGGGGGGCTTCCACAAAACCCGGACTCGTTGGTATTTATGCAACGGATACGTGGAGTTTACCCACTTTTTATCAAACATCAGGAAATACTACAGGCTACTATGGTATAAGGGGGGCATCCTGGATTATCGGAGATGCGGCTACAAGTGGATTTTGTACATTTTCTACTCCGAATCCTCCCTATCTCGATTGGTGTAACAGTATAGGAATCGGCTTTTTTGCCGCTCGAAGTTTTCACCCGGGCGGCGTAAATACCGCCAACTGTGATGGTTCAGTTGTATTTGTAACAAATTCAATTGACCGTCAAACATGGCACCGAATGGGAGCAATGAATGACGGCGGAGCTGATCTGCCGCAATAACTATTTGACTTATACTATTCGCGGTCAATAAATTGCGCCTTTCGTAATATTATTTCAGTGGAAATGGCGAAAACATATTACTATTGCCCCCTAACCTTATTTCCAACCTGATTTTCCTAACAAAACAACCTTAGTAGCAATGAATGCCCACCAACACGTCAACCTTATTACCTTATTAAAAAGAGGGAAGAAATAAGGTAATAAGGTTAGTTTTATTGTTACGTTCATGCTACTGAGGTTGTTTTGTTAAGAAAAAATAAGGTGAAAATAAGCTTTGTTGAAACGAGGACAATACCTGGGAGAAAATTCCACTGATATATTACGAAGTAAATACAAAAAAGAATATTCAACTGATA
>JAIROD010000101.1 GCA_031257725.1 Planctomycetaceae bacterium
CGTCCCTAGCGGGACGCGAATCATGTTGCGATACCGTTTTCTAACAACATATCGTCCCTAGCGGGACGCGAATCATGTTGCGATACCGTTTTCTATCAACATATCGTCCCTAGCGGGACGCGAATCATGTTGCGATACCGTTTTCTACCAACATGTCGTCCCTAGCGGGACGCGAATCATGTTGCGATACTGTTTTCTACCAACATATCGTCCCTAGCGGGACGCGAATCATGTTGCGATACCGTTTTCTACCAACATATCGTCCCTACCGGGACGCGAATCATGTTGCGATACCGTTTTCTAACAACATGGCGTCCCTAGCGGGACGCGAATCATGTTGCGATACCGTTTTCTAACAACATATCGTCCCTAGCGGGACGCGAATCATGTTGCGATACCGTTTTCTACCAACATATCGTCCCTAGCGGGACGATATGTTGCGATTCCGTTTTCTACCAACGTGTCGTCCCTACGTGACGCGAGTCATGTTGCAATACCATTTTCTCTGTGAACACCGCCGGTCATCGCTCCGAAGATCGATTGTATTGACTGTATGGAGAAAAAAACAAAATAATATCGAATAAAATCTTGAGAATATTCATTTATTAACATAAAGTAAGTCGATAAAAAACTGAGAATCAAAATTAGAAAAACGGAAAAGAATATTTTTACAAACCAATTTTTTTTCACTTTTTTGACAAATGGTGTTTTTCAATTATAATTAACCGCAGGTTAATTGGTTGTCCAAGCCGGACGATTGGCTATTGAACCATTTCGGTCGGAAAGACCTTTGTTTAATAGTTGCGTCAATACTTGATTTTCGGGCTTCAACTTTGGAAAGGTGTTTTATGAATACGATTTTTAAAGCGTTCGTCATTCTGATTTTTGTCATGAGCATTATGTTTATGGCTTTCTCTGTGGTGATTTACGCAACACACACGGATTGGAAAAAACGTTCTGAAGATTTAAGCACCTTGCTCAAAGAATCGGAAACCCAGAAAAAACAACTGGCGGATGCCAGAGATGAAATGGTGCGGGAATTTAATGAAGAATTGTCCAAACGCCGCGCCGTAATCGCTAATCTGGAAACCAAAGTCGAAGAACTCGCTAAAGAAAATAAACAATACAAAGAGGAATTGACCCAATTAAATGAGGTTAAAGAACAAGGAATTGCCTCTGTGAAACTTTCCCATGAGAGTATGCAATCGCTTCGGGCAGAAGTCGATGGACTGCGTAAAGATTTACGCAACGCCCAGGAAGATTGGGCAAAACTCAATACCGATCTGGTTGCCAAAACCGATGAAGCTCATGATTTGGCATTGCAATTAACAAATTATCGGTCAGTCGGTGAAAAATTACTTCAAGATTACCGTGATGCGGTTGACGTCTTAAAAAAGCACAATCTGGTACCGCGACCCGATCTCTACACCGGTGTTCCGCCAAAAGGGATTCAAGGTATTGTTACCGAAGTTCGTCCTAAAGGTTGGATTGAAATTTCTATCGGTGAAGATTCCGGTTTGATTCGCGGTCATGAGTTGGATGTTGTCCGAAATATTGACGGAAGAAGTTCTTACATCGGAAAAATTAAAATTGAACGGACGGAAGCAGATCGTTCCGCCGCAACAATTATGCCGGAATTTCGACGCGGAACGGTTCAACGCGGTGATAGTGTTGAATTTATCAATACTGCGGAGTTGACCGCACGGTAAGCAAGGTTAAATGTTAACGTTAATGTTAATTTGTTGTTAAAAACGGAAACTTGTTCATTTTGTCCCGATCACGACAATGATTTCATTCAAGAAAAAGAAAAATGATGATGAGGTTGCCGATTCGACCATACCGGAATCGGCTCCGTCAACACGTTCCGAAATTCCGGTCACTCTGCCGAAACCAAAACCTCAACCGGATATTTATACATTATTGCTTGGTCTTTCTGTAGCCGCATTGGTTATTGCAACCGTTATTTTGTATCTGAATCTCAACGCTTATGGTCCCAATCCGCTTGCCGGTATCAAAACATGAACGCCGGATTGATTTGATTGATTAACTGGTATGATTGCCAAACAACGAGTTGTTGCGGTTAGATGATTGCCGGAAACATCAATGAAAAACTTGTTTGATGATTTGCTCTTGACATTTTCTTTGTTATGCGGGAAAATCTTCCCTTTCGGGAATTTGGGTCTTTTACTCAATACTCAATACTCCATTACTCAATTATTCAATTACTCGATTTATTCCAACACATTACCAAATCTTGATAGGATTGATATTTCATGGCTTATGATGCAATCATTATTGGTGCGGGAATGTCAGGTCTTGCAGCCGGCATCCGGTTGGCTCACTACAATCAACGAGTCTGCATTCTCGAACAACACCACGCCATCGGCGGACTCAATTCGTTTTACCGTCAACGCGGTCGAACATTGGATGTCGGACTTCACGCCTTAACAAATTATGTTCCGAAAGGAACGAAGTCAGGACCGTTGTCGCGGCTGTTACGGCATCTCCGGTTGACATGGGATGAACTCGCTTTAGTGCCGCAAATCGGTTCAACCATCGCTTTTCCCAATATTCGGTTAAATTTTAACAATCACTTTGAATTATTCGTTTCCGAAGTCCGAAAATATTTTCCGAAACAGGTTGATGGTTTGATGTGTCTTGTTAATGAGTTGGTTGATTATGACCAACTTGGAATTGGAAAATCCGGCGGTTCCGCGCGGGCGTTTGTGTCACGGCATCTTTCTGATCCGTTGTTAATCGAGATGATTTTCTGTCCGCTTCTTTATTACGGCGGCGCACGGGAACGCGATATGGAATTGGGACAATTTTGTATCATGTTCCGTTCGATTTTTCTTGAAGGTTTTGCCCGACCCTTTGACGGTGTCCGTCTCATTTTGAAAAAATTGCTCAATAAGTTCAAAATGTTGGGTGGTGAATTACGGTTGCGGACTGGAGTTCAGAAAATTTTCTCGAAGGAAGGACGTGTCGATAAAGTCCGTTTGAGTGACGGTTCGGAAGTGGAGGCGAAAAATGTACTTTCTTCTGCGGGGTGGCTGGAAACAATGCAGCTTTGTGATTGCCAAACCGCCGAAGAACAAAGCCGCCAACTCGGAACCGGACAACTCGGATTTATTGAAACTATTAGCGTGTTGGATAAAGAACCAAAACATTTCGGACATAACCGGACAATTGTTTTTTTCAATGATTCGGATTGTTTTTCCTACGAAAAACCCAATACGCCGGTTGATCTTCGAAGCGGAGTAATCTGTTCGCCCAACAATTTCGATTATGCTGAACCGTTGGGCGAGGGAATGATTCGCATTACCGCGCTTGCCAATTTCGACCAATGGAAAAATCTGGAACCCAATGAATATCGCCGTCAAAAACAAATCTGGTACGAAAACATTCTGGCATCGGCGATTCGGTTTGTTCCTGATTTCCGCCAACATGTTATTGATACCGACATGTTTACTCCATTAACTATTCGCCGTTTCACCCGAAAAGAAAACGGCGCAATTTATGGTGCGCCGGAAAAAAAATACGACGGTCGAACACATTTAGAAAATTTGTTTGTTTGTGGTACAGATCAGGGAATGGTTGGAATTATTGGTGCGATTGTCAGTGGAATTACGATTGCGAATCGTTATCTCTTGTCGGAAAGTTAGCAATGTAACGTATTAGGAATTACCGAACCGTCGGATGTTTCAGGGAGAACACAAAAAAACATCAAGATACTTCGGAGAGTCATAGCGGAAATTTCCAAAACTTCCTTCATATTGACAATGTTTATCAATCCAATGACGTGCTTTCTTATCCAAAGAAAGATAATGGTCACGTTTCAGTATAATCCAAAAACGTGAGTGATTGTCTTTTTCGTTATTTTTCTTGATTTCATCGAAAATCTGTTGCAAATGTTCGTGTATCTCTTTTGACCGCAACGTAATTGGTACACCATTTATTGGAATATAGGTATTGACTATTTCCATACTGCTTGAACAAAACAATTGATCGCCTAATTGCCACTCTTGTTTGATATACCGGCATGCAGACCGAATATCGTCACGATTACCGTTTTTATAATAATTATTTAGTGTTGAAATGTTCAACAACACCATAAAACAACACCAAACAATACCGCAACACCGACCATACCGTTCTTGGGATTGAGCGAGTAATTG
Organism: Planctomycetaceae bacterium; assembly: GCA_031257725.1. Classification (GTDB taxonomy): domain Bacteria; phylum Planctomycetota; class Planctomycetia; order Pirellulales; family Thermoguttaceae; genus WRKP01. The sequence goes on from JAIROD010000101.1 coordinate 4,179, forward strand.
ACCGATATGGTCGATAAACAAAGCAAGAATGACAAGAAGCGGAAACGCAAAAAGATGTCCGTACCAGGAATAAAAAACTATTTTCAATGGAAGTAAAAAAATGACCAATCCGCAAGCCGATGCACAAAACAGCCAATATCCCCAACCGGTATTACGTAAATGAAACAGTACAAAAATCCATGCAAGAACACACAAAATCATATAGGGTTGCCCGAAGATCGAGGCAAATGTTAAAACGGAATCTATCGGCGATATTCTCCAGATCATATCATAATTGTTCCATGATTTAATAAGCGGCATAATATGGAACAAAAAAATCATGAACAACATGATTGACCAAATACCTAGAATAAAAACAATCCTGTAAGGAATTTTCGATAGGAATGAATTTGTTTTTGTTTTAATATTAAATTGGTTTGGATCAGATTGTCCGGAAAAAAAGAAATCAACCAATAATCCGCAAAGAAGTATTCCCCAAATGAAACCGCTCAATGAATGAGACAATATCATTATGAGCGATGTCGGGGCTAACACCAATGCGGTTGTAACAGATCGGTTGACCGCAACATGACCGCCCAACAGAAATACAATTTCAATAAACAAAAATGCCTGACTGTAAAATCGTGCGTATTGACTGTAAAAAACAAGTTCCGGCGATAACAGAATTAAAAATGCAAGAATTAAACTGCCTGAAAAACCCAATAACGATCGCCCCAAAAGAAATGCAAAACCGACACTTAACGCCCCCATCACCGCCATTAAAACACGTGAACCCCATTCGTCTTCACCAAATAAACGATTGTTAACCCAATGAACAAAATGAGCGCCGCAAATTAATCGGGGAAGCCGATAAAATTGAGATTTTTCAAGATCAGAATGATGAGCAGGATGATTTTTTATAGATTCCGGCAACGGTTGATGGTCAAAAAAACTTCGTACTTCAATTTGTGTTGCAACTTCATCAATATCAAATGACCACTCGCCAAGTTTGTAAAACCGCAAAAACAACGCCAACACAATCAAGATAATTGTAATAATTATATTTTGAAACCACACGCTTAACGGAAAAAAGGATTTTTGTTGCATCGTGGTTTTTTGCATAATATCTTGAAAATTTCAGGGACATTGGGGACTTTCAAAACAATGGGATAATAATTTTTAAATCAAATTTGGGATTCAGCAAAATGAATAACCGGTAAGGCAACGAAATGTACCGCCGATTATTTATCGTCTTCCGTAAGTCGTTTGTGTTGCGGTGGTTGCCGGAAGAATAATTTCCATGCCGGGTTGCAAATCACGAGGGCTGCGAAGTTTGTCCGAATTCATTTCAATAATTTCCTGCCAACGCGAACTGTCCCGTAACTGATTGGTCGCAATACGGAAAACAGTGTCATCCGCCTGAATAGTATATCGTATTCCCTGAACCGGAACAGAATCCGTTGTCTTTTTTTCAGGTCGTTGCCCGCTTCGTGTCAACATTTCAGCGTAATTACTTTTTAAATAATCCGCAGGCGGAATTTCAATAACAGTTCCCGCCGACAATTTATAATCCGTTCCATATTTTTGTCGATTGTGTTCCGCTAACACTCTGAATAACCGGCTTGTTTTGAAAAATTTGTCGCTAATGGTCATATACGTATCATTTTCTTGTACCGTATATTGTTCCGTTGTCGTCGGCGACTGTTTGATATCCGCGTTTAACCGTTGGAACCGTCTCGCTCGCTGTTCACTGTTATTCACCGTCGAAGGCAATGTTTTTGATTGTAACGTTTCTGATTGTAACGTTTCTGATTGTAACGATTCTGATTGTAACGATTCCGGTTGTTGTAACGAAGCAGGAAGATCACGATTCAATGAACGTCGATAAGCGGGATTGGGGGTTGCTGTTATCGGCGGCGGTGCGGTTTCAAGCGGCGGTAAGGAATCAGCCGCTCCGGGTTGGGGATTACCGGTCGGCAATAAACCAATTAACGGATTGGAATTGGAATCCGACACATCAACCGGCATCGGCTGCGACGGAACCAATTCAGTAACATCTTTTACCGCCGATTGGGGATGATACCGAACCGCTCTCGTAGGGGCAGAGGCATCTGAACCAAAACGAAGCCTTGACTCCGAAAATTCCTGATTCCGAATTTCACGGACTTGATTTTGTAACTGACTGCCGAGCGGAGGTTCCGCCTTCGCTAACTCCACGTGTTGCGGTAAAATTGCCGGAACGGTTATCGCCGGAGTTGCCGCTTCCGCTGCCGGAACCGTCATTGTCGGAGCCGCCATTGTCGCCGAATGTTGTGCATCTTTGGGAATTTCCAACATCGGTTCATTATTCGTTTTCGTAACCGCTTCGGTATTCATTGCCTTTTCTGTTGCCGTTTCCGTTTTCGAAAATGACGTGTTTGTTGCAGTATTGGGGATGGATGGAGTTGACGCGGCTGATTGACCGAATATCGGCGGTACATAGGGAGTGGGTGTTGCAAACGACGGTTGTGGAACCGCCGGCGGCGCGGCAGTCGGTTGCGCAAATGTTACGGAATCAGTCGGAATCGCAGGCGACGGCTCCGGCGGTGACGAAGGGGTTAAAGCAAAATCAACTGCCTCCGCAATCGGTTGAATCGTTCCCGATTTGGGAATCGCCGGAATCGTTTCTTCTTTTTTCGTTGCAACAATCGGAATCACCGGTTCCACCGCCGGAGATGGTATCGGCGTATTCATTTCCGGCGGAGTTGGAGCCTTGCCGAATCCGCCGGAAAATGAATCCGCTTTCGGCTGTTCAGGAATGCTCAGACTTGGCTCCGAAACAGGTTGCGAAAATGTCGATAACGATGAAAGTGTTTGAATTTCACCTTCAGATTTGGGAATCGTCAATGACTGATCACCGGAAATTTGGGAAATCGAAGAGTTTAAAGGTGAAACAGAATCTGCCGCCGGAGATTGCATTTTAAGCGGCGTAATTTTTACAGTTTCATTTATAACAGAAACCGGCGGAGTTGACGTTAACGTTGGAACGGTTGCCGTCGCGGTCGGAGTTGTTGGCGGCGGTGTTGCCGCCGGATTGGTCGTAATAGGATTTTCTGTATTCAGTTTTTCCAAAGGCATAAAATTTGTTGTTACTGAATTTGTTGTTACTGACGGTTGGGGTTCAGTCGGCGTTGTTGGCGAGTTTGGCAAGGTTAATGAATTTTGGACAAGCGCAGGTTTTTCAATAGATTGTTCCGTTGGTATAGGAGCAGCCAACGAAACAGGCAATTCCGGCGGATCAGAATAATTTGTTGTTACAGCAGGAGACGGCGAAGCAACTGTCGGCGAAACAAGCGGATTGGAAAAATCAGTTACGGTTGTTGCCGGTTGAGAGTTATCCCAGACATTAGGTACGGTTGGGATATTATTGGTTTCATTGTTCCTAACCGTAACATCTTTCTCCGGTTCGAGAACCGTTTTTTCCTGTTTCTCAAACAGTGTTGCAACTGAATTTTCTTTCACGGGAATTTCTACTTTTCGATTTTCTGCTAATTTTTCCGGCTTTTCTGTTGGTTTGTCGATTGGTCTCGTTGTTGTTTTTTCGTTCGGTTTTTTAACCGTTTCTTCAGGCGTTTTTTTAGCAACAGGTTCTTTTGTAGATGCTACAGTTGATTGTTGGGCGGATTTTACCGATGTTGGGGCGGTTGTCTTCGAATCATCGTTTTTCGCAGCATTATCTTGTTGTTGCTGCGATAATTTGGTATTTTCCAATTGAACTATTTCCGTTTCCTCGACGGACGGTTTATTTTTTCCCAAAAACATCTTAACGCCCCAATATCCGCCGGTCAATAAAAGAACAACTACCGCCGCCGCCGTAACTTTAAAACCAAGATTCACCCAACGAAATTCTTTTTCTTCATCATCTTCAATATCGTTATCGTTATCGTTAATATACTCATTGGTTTTATTGCGTTCATTATTAACTTTATTATCAATCCGGTTTCCCGTAACAGCAGAATTTCCGTCGGCAACCGTTTTAATTGCCGGTTGATTTGACAACGGTGTTGCCGGTTGCGGAATATTTTTTGAAGATTCTTTTCCAATCTCTTTGTTATCAACTCCCTCACTTTCTTCATCGGAAACAGTTTTTTTCGGTACAAAAAAAGCGGCAGAACGGCAAAGCAATGCAATTGCCTTTTTTCCCAATGCATATCCGAATGAACCGTATTGACATACGCCCTTGACTGTCCAATGAAACAGATTGACTGTTGAACGAAAAAGAACCGGAACAATGGGCGGAAGACGAAATAACTGTTTCGGAATTTTTTCGTCCTCCGAATGATTGCCGGATAATTCCGTTTTTTGCGCAGATTTCTGTACGGTTTTATCTGTCGGGAGAGGGGCAGAGGTCTCCGTTCGCGTTTCCGTTGACGTGGAAAAACGGTCAACAGAATTGTTTAATTTATCGGATTCCAAAGAATTGGTTTCTGAATTTCGTTTCTCATTTTTTGACATCGTCGCATCCTTGCTGATTTCGATGTGTTATACTTCGACAAATCAGTAGCGGCAGCGTCCTCGCTACCGAAAAAAGTAAAAGTAAAGGTAAAAGTTCACGGCAACAGGATGTTGGTAACTGTCTATTTTAAACACAAAATAACACGAAATTTCACGAAACACACAAAAATGATACGAAAAGGACAACAGAAATCTTTTTTGTATTTTTCTTGTTATTTCGTGTTAAAAAAAGGGGATCTATTCAGTAGAATGTATTATCAGGAAATACTCATCAGGTAGGCTCATCAGGTAGGCAACCTTTCGCCGAAAGGTTGCAACGGTTGGGTTTGTTATTCGAGTTGTACGCGGTTGGTTTTTAATTTCCATCTGCAAACAGGGGCAAGTCGGCTATCGCCGTATTTAGTA
>JAIROD010000164.1 GCA_031257725.1 Planctomycetaceae bacterium
CGCCGCGTTGCGGCGGGCTAGCCTATATTGCCCTTTCAGGGCGGAATACGACAGATTTTACATCAAGAGCAATTATTTTTGTCGCATTTAATTACAACGTAAAAATAGACTGTTACCTAGGGGGGGGCATTCGGAGTAAACGACTGAATAGTTAAAAAAAAATATTTCACTGATATATTACTGTTTCTAACTTTTTTTACCAATTTCCATGCTTACCATATTTGAACATAAAACAGAACTTCCAATCCTGACGGATCGGATTGTGGAATCATATCGAGAGACGAAACTGACGCATCATCTTGATCATTGCCCCTTGCCCAATTACAGTGTTGTTATCGAGGTGATTGAAGACTTGAAAGAAATCATCTACCCCGGATATCGTAACCGTGATCGGCTTCATTCGTCAAACGTGATTTATCATGTTGGCGAGATTGTTGACCGGCTTCATGACCGGCTTGTTATTCTTTTTGAGCGGGCTTTGTGTCACGGTGAAGGTAACACCAATCAGTGTGAACCGGAAAAACTGTCGTCGGTAGAACAAATCGCCCATCGAAAAACAATTGAATTTTTAGAACAAATTCCTGACATTCGGCGAAAATTGGCAAAAGATGTGGAAGCGGCGTATGCCGGTGATCCGGCGTGCAAGTCGTTGGATGAAGTGATTTTTTGTTATCCCGGTCTTGAAGCGGTAACCGTGTATCGTTTGGCTCATGCGTTGTATGAACTGAAAATTCCATTGATTCCGCGTATGATGACCGAGTGGGCGCACAGCAAAACGGGAATCGATATTCACCCCGGTGCGGTGATCGGCGAACATTTTTTCATTGATCATGGAACCGGAATTGTTATTGGTGAAACAAGTATTCTCGGCAATTGGGTAAAATTGTATCAAGGCGTAACACTGGGTGCGATTAGTTTTCCGAAAGACGAAACCGGAGAATTAGTCCGTAACACAAAACGACATCCCACTATCGAAGACAACGTCGTGATTTATGCCAATGCAACAGTTCTTGGCGGTAAAACGGTCATTGGTCATGATTCGGTGATTGGTTCCAGTGTGTGGTTGACTTATTCGATTCCGGCGGGAACAACTGTTTTGATTGAAAAACCCAGCCTGAAAATTAAAAGTCCCATTGTTGAACAGAATGACTGGCGGATCTGAATGTTCGGATTTTTATACTCATTACCTTGGAGGTTTTGGCGGTGTGTGGTCTATCATCATCGCGATGGCAATGTGTTTCACCGCCGGTCATACATGATGTCGCCGCTGACACGGCTGGAAATTAATTTGTTAATATAAATAAATTAATTAATAAATTAATTAATAAAATCAAAACGCAAAATCCGCTGAAAAATTACGAAAATTCCGGTACGGCGATTTAATGAAAATACTGCAACATTTGACAACCGGTCTCTGCTTGATAAGCCAAACAATTCTTTGGTTGGCGGGATTGTTGGCGATTACCGGACTTTTGTGGCGTGAACCGCTGAATACCGGAATGGGACGTAACAGTATTGCGGTATTGTTGTTTACTGTTTGGGTTGGTTTCCTGATTTTCCTGTCCCGTATTTCCCGCCAGCCGGAAAACACAAAAAATGATAACATTTTTTGGATTCCGGTTTTATTGATTGGATTCCTTCTACCATTTCCGTTGCCGGTTCTTTATGTTTTTTTATTGGGCATTGCCGAAATTCTCCTGCGTTTTCCCGTCGGAAAGATGTACAAAAAACCTGACATTTTGGCGGTTTCACCGGTTATGGACAATTCCGACCATGAAGACAATTTTGAACATGAAGTGGACGATTTTGAACATGAAGACAATTTTGAACATGAAGTGGAGGATTTTGAACAGAAAGACGATTGGGACAATTCCGTAACTCAAAAAATTATCCGGCGTTCTGTTGAAACAGGAAAAGACCGGTTGGAAGGAACTTTTCTTGTCGAATTTTACGACGATCAATTAACGTCAACCATTCATATTCCGTTTTATCCTGTTTTTGAATCTAGCCCGAATGTGGAGGTTTTCCTTCTCGACGATGTTGATATTAAATGGAACATTTTTAAGCCGCGTTATTTTGGTGTTCGGATTGACTTTAAAAGAAATTCATTTGAAACAAAAAATTTTCATATTATGGTTGTTGCAGAATAGAGCAGAATAGAATTTTATCCGAAAACAAACGGACAACTCCGGTAATAGTTCTGTGAGATCGGCATGGAAAAAAAACTCCCTCAGCAAACAGACACTGAGGGAGGGCAATTTGGAAAATTCAGAGTGAAGAAAAATTATCACCTCATCAAGATTTTCCTCTTCACAAGCTCCCCGAGAAGGACTCGAACCTTCGACCTACGGATTAACAGTCCGCCGCTCTAACCAACTGAGCTACCAGGGATCAAAATGTTGAAATAAGATATTAACCCCTTTAAAAAAAAATACAAGGGGGGAGAAAAAATTTTCCTAGTGTTCAGATGTGGGTTGTTAAAATGGGTAAAATTTTTAGGTTGTTTTGGTATTTTTATGGGCATCTCTCATAATTCAATTTTTTATTTTCAACCGATTAATTAATAAATTAATAAATTAATAAATTAATAGTTAACGACGGGGTTTACGCCGTGTTTTAGGGTTAAGTCGAACAACGCGGGGCAAGCCCACGCCGTTAACTTTCGGTAAATTCCGAATTATTAGAGGCACCCAATAGTTAACGACGGGGGTTACCCCGTGTTTTAGGGTTAAGTTGAACAACGCGGGGCAAGCCCACGACGTTAACTTTCGGTAAATTCTAAATTATTAGAAATTCCCACGCAACTGAATAGATACAATCAAAAAACTCCAATTTCTACCCGTTGACAGTATAACGTCGGCAACCTTTCGGTTGCGGTTCTGAAGATTGCCGCCATGAAACACAAGATAACCTTAATCATCAACCCCCAAACAGCAAACGTAACTGTCTATTTTATTTTATTAATTTCAAAGTGATATTAAATTCACGTAACTATCATAAACAACAATTTTGTCCTGAAGGGACATTTCCAATCTAGCCGTGTGTGCGGTGTACTCACCGTACACACGGAAAAATAACAGATTATCATTTTTACCATTTTGTTCCGTTGGTATTGCGTTATTCAGGCGAAAACATTGATTTACTATCGTTACA
>JAIROD010000202.1 GCA_031257725.1 Planctomycetaceae bacterium
CGTCCCTGCGGGACTTTGTGGTGTGTTTGCCTTATCCGTATGCTAAAGCATACGGTTAATAAAGTATTTTACTTAATAGTCCTTGCAGGACTAATAAAAATTAAAATAGACAGTTACACAGGACAAACCTTCCTGGTGTCAGTGAAATCTCAACCGGCGCGACCGTCCAGCGGACGGATCGCCTACCTCGCAATTTTCTACTTTAATTGACCTAATTGAACAACCAGCCGGTGAACGCTAGGAAATAAAAATTGGGAGAACACGTTACAAAAACACTCCAATCGGGTGAAATGATACAATCCACTGAAATATTACCCGAAAATTACAGTTTTATTTTCACCGTTTTTCCAACATCGAAAGTTGTGTTTTCTCCCGATTTTAGTGGGACTTCGATTTCAAACGGAGTTGTTTCAGATTTGGAGAATTTTATGTCCAATGTCCGGTAACGTGTTGAACCTGCAATTCCTTGCGTGCCGTCGGAATTTTTCGTATAGACGAAATCATCGTCGATGTCCCGTGTGATGACAACTTTGAATTTGCCAGCAGGAACACCATTGTAATTATACGTTTTCATAACCGCCTTGCCGTTCGCATCCGTTCCCGTAATCGCCTGAAACTTTAACGGCGGGTCGGAAACCAACTCGACAACCGCATTTTCCAGCGGCGTGCCTTCTGACGTTACGGTAATCGTTACCGGATACAACTTCGGCAAATCTTTGGGCTTGGCAGAGTCGCCGCATCCCGCGACAAAAAATAACACGCCAAGCAACAAAATAAAAATGTTTTTGTTCATGATTTTTTAATTTTCTGTTTTTAGATTTGTAAATTTGTGGTAATTATTTAATAGCGTTGAATATTTATTTTTCTGTCCCGTTAGAGACAACATATTGGTAGAAAACGATGTCGATTAAAAATGCTTGTCCCGCTAGGGACAATATGTTGGTAAAACGAGGGATCAATCAATAAATCTTACCAACATTGCATCCCTACGGGATGCGGATTTTTTTATTACATTTTTTCTACCAATATTTCGTCCCTAACGGGACGGAAAAATTCAGGAACGCAACCAAACTACTGAATAGATATTCTTTGTAAAAAAGAATGGCAGTCCTAAACATTAGCAAAGGACTAGCATTTCTTTATCCTTCATTCTTGTCCTTTCGTCAAACCAAACAATAGTTAATGACGATACGATTACGGCGTTACGGTGACTTACTTTCTCCGCCGTCTGGCGTTCCCAGTGCGCCCCAAACGCCGTAGGGACTTGCTCCAATTAGTCCTTTGCCTTGTACGGCTTCCGGCAAACCGCCGCAGTCAACATTTTCCGAAACGAAACTACACGAACCGTCTGCCCGTCCTGTATTGACTCCGCCGGTATGATTACTACTTGCCGTGTAAATTCCCCAACATTTTTCCGTATCGTTGTTCTTCGGACAAGTCGGTGCATTCGGCGGCATAATGGTTGCGAAGCCGCTGTACAAAATCAAACCATCCAGATAACGCGAACAACGCCGTTGACTGGATGCGCTCTTTAATGTGTTGCCGTTTGCCCGCTGTAAACAGAGTTGAGGTCTGATATTCATTCCGTTCTGAATATCCGTACCGCCGGCATCGTTCGCCACGCCGCCTTTTACGCGAGTGTCATTGGCTTGTTCGCTTGCGACACATTCGCTGATAGCAATCGTATTACTTGTTCCATCAGTGATTGAGCTCATACTTTTCCAAAAGAAAGGATAAAACAATCCCCGCGATGAAACATCGTTAGCACCGCTACTCCAAGCGAGAACTGCCGCATACGGGTCAGAAACATCCAACGCTCCGTCGCCGTAGGAAACCACGATATTTCCTTGGGCTCCATTAGGACCTGGCATCTTAACATTGCCATCCGATGGACACTGAACAGTCGTAAAATTTGCTTGCGTCTCGGCAAATCCTGCTTGTCCGCTTGCGGGACACGCCCAGATTGCGCCGCTAGATTGGATGGAATCGAAACGCGCTGCCGCTTCGAGAAACGGGAGCAAACAGTAGGTTGTACTCCAACCTGCCCACCTACCGTCGTTCTGTCCATTGCTGCTCCATCCACCGCTATAGCTAGTGTACCCCGGATTAGACGCAGCCGGAAATTCTTGATACGTGTCGTGGTAATTGTGGAGTCCAATCACCCATTGTTTCATGTTGTTGCTACACTGCATTCGGCGAGCCGCTTCGCGTGCCGCTTGAACCGCCGGCAACAGAAGTGCGATTAACACGCCGATAATCGCAATCACCACTAGAAGTTCGACTAATGTAAAGCCGAACCGGAAAGAGGGGGAAAAAGATAAGAATTTTGCGGAAAAATGTTGGGAAAACCAACTCTTTCCACTCTCCGTTTTTAACTCTTTCCTACATACAGCCCCCCCCCCCTGTCTTGCCCATTTTAACATCTGGCATTTTTCAAAGAAAAACGCCCAAATCCCAACCAAACACATCACTACATTTTTCATTGTCAATCTCCTTATTTTATAAGGTTTCATTGAAATAACCGCGAAACATTGCCGCAAAACAACACGGCAAGAAAAAAATGTCTCGCAATTGAATGAGTTTCACAGTTTACATAGAACAACGTAAATTGTCAACAGGTTTTTCCTTTTTGAAAGAAATTTTTTTAATTATTCAGTAGAGAATTTTCAAAAACACCCTAGTGTTAAGTGTCTTAATTCCTCTTGATTCTATAAACGTTAAAAATAACGTTAAAAACCGCAAATGACATCGTTAGTTTTTATTCAAGAGGAATTAGACCCCTTGCCCCTCCCCTTACCTATCCTTACCTACCTGCGAAAAAGAAAAAAATCGTAATATA
>JAIROD010000508.1 GCA_031257725.1 Planctomycetaceae bacterium
TACCACCCCTGCCCCTCCGAAGGAGGGGAATCATTCCCCTCCTTCGGAGGGGCTAGGGGTGGTCATTCGGAGGAAACGACTGAATAGTTAAAAAAAAATATTTCACTGATATATTACTAAATTAATAGTTAACGACGGGGTTTACCCCATGTTTAAGGGTTAAGTCAAACAACGCGGGGCACGCCCGCGCCGTTAATTTGGTCAATTCTGAATTATTTAGAGATTCCCTACGAATCCTTAACTGAAACCTGAAATTTGGATAACATTTTGGATTGTTGCCGCAAGAGGCATTCCGTGAATGTAAGGTTCAAAACTGTCAATGAGCATGATCACCACAAGACTCCAACCATCCATCAACACAAAAAGCATTAGCTTAAACGGTAACGAAATAATCACCGGCGGTAACATCATCATCCCCATCGACACCATCACACTGGCAATCACCATGTCAAGAACCAAAAACGGTAAATAAATCTGGAAACCGATTAAAAAGGACGTTTTCAACTCGCTCAGCATAAACCCCGGTAACAACGCACGCCATGGAACATTACGCCATGTTAAGCGTTCCGGTGCTTTGTAATCTTGGACGTAACGCAAAAGTTCCAGAACGATGTCGGTATTGCCGCAACGTTCGATTTGCGCCGCCATAAACTGCCGAACCGGTAATTCTCCCTTTTCCCACGCCGCCTCAAGACCAATACGGCGTTCGCTAAACGGTAACACCGATTTGGTGTAAACATCCGACCAAACCGGCATCATAATCAGCATTGTAATGAAAAGCGACAACGCCGTAATAACCTGACTTGGCGGTAATTGGTTTGTTCCAATCGCTTGACGCAACACCGCCAACACGGTCATCACCCGAACAAAAGAGGTGGTCATAATCATAATCGACGGCGATAACGTAATCACCGTCAAAATCACCATGATTTGCAGGGTTGAGACCAAACCGCCGGGAGTTCGCAAAAAGTCGGCGCCGGGTAAAACCTCTTTCGGAACTCCAAGCGTCATATCTCCGGGTTGCGGCGGATTTTCCATCACCGGAGGTTCAAGCGGTGTTTGGGTCGGCAAAAAAGAATCATCGTTGGAACGGTTCACCGCCGCATTGTTAGCGTCCGGCTCCGGGTTCCAAAAATACGGCTCCACCCGATTCGCATACATTCCCGGAGGACGACGAGGATTGTAGTTGTTCATCGTCGCCTCCTGACTCAATACCGGTGAAAACAGCACAAAAAAGAATATCACCGGTAAAAAAAACTTCAATAAATAATCCGTTTTCTTAAATATCAATGTTGGAGTTTTTTTAACCATGCTGTCCTCCTTTCGCAAGAATTTCGGCAAGGCTCTCATCCGGTTCACTGTAAAAATCAACAAACGGCGTTTGTTTTGATTTGCTGTTTCGTGAAGAAGTTTTTCGGTTATTGTTCCCAATCAAGCTGCTTTGATTATTATTTTGATTATTATTTTGATTAATGTTTTGATTAATGTTTTGATTAATATTGGGGCTGACGTCTGTTCCAAAGTAACCGCCAGACACTCCGCCCGTAGAAAAACTATTTAATGTTTTACGGAAAAATTCCGTCGAGGAATGGGAGTCAAGTTGTCGGCATAACCCCAGTAACGGGACAACTTCGTCCGGATCGGTAATTTCCGTAATCGGTGAAACACCATCCGGTGTTATCGAAACCAGAAGAAGCCGGTTACCAAGACGCAAAAGATGAAGTTGAATTTTCTGCGTCAATATCGCCCGCCCTAAATCTTCAAACGCTTCTTTCGGAAGTAAACGATTACCTTTCGGTGAAACTTTTTTAAGAAACAGCACAAGAATGAAAAATACTCCAATCACGATTAACAAACTGCCCAAAACCGGAATCAACGGTGTAATCGCATTGGCAATTTTCGGACGGTTAATCAATTTGTGATCACTCTCTGCTTTGCCGAAACCAATCGGTTTATCGAGTAATTGTTCGGAAGAATTATCGGTAGATTTATTATTCTGTTTGCCGGAGTTTTTTATTTCCTGTCTTATTTCATCTTGTATTTCGTTTCTTATTTCATCCTGCACTTTATTTATTATTTCGTCATTCGTTTCATTCGATATTCCGGCATTGCCGTTTTTCAATGAGATTCCGGTTACGCGGTCAATTTCGGCATTTTCCTTTGTTCCCGTCAATTCCGGCTCTCTCATTGATTCCGTTGCTCTTATTGGTTCTACGGTATCCGCTGTTTTAGTCAATGATTGTGTTGGTTCGATTGCTGAAACCTGTTGAACCGGCGAAAAGTTGTTATGACCGGAATAGTCCCTCTGAACCGGTTGAGCAAATTGTTGTATTGATTGATGAGATGCGGCATTATTTCGCGTGGCGATTGGAACCGGAGTTGCGGAGAGAGCATTTCGGACATGTTGGAGCTGTTCAGGCGATTTCGGCGGATTGGGGGCGGAAGAGTTGGAAGAAGTTGTCGGCTTGGTAAAATTACTGGCAGCAAAAGATGTCGAAGGACGGGCAATAAACGGACGATCCGGTTCTTCCGCAACAAGTTGCGGCATCCCCGAAACGCCGGCTAAAATGACCGTAACTATTAAAATTGTCGAAATGCGAAAAACGGGCATCCTTGCCCTCCGAGATCAAAGTTGTTGATCGATAATCTCCAATGATTATCGATACTTACGATATGATGCCGAGATTATTCTCTGAACAATTCATCACGCTTAACAGCGGATTCTAACAAAATTTTTCATTTCGACCAAGAGCAATTTTTTTTAATTAATTATAGTGAATAGTGATGAGCGAATAGTGAATAGCGGCGCAAGCGGATTACGACTTTTTTGGTAAAATTCTTGATTATACTATAAACGTAATATATCAGTGGAATTTGCGAAAACGTATTGGATTGCTTTAACCAACCTTATTTTCAAACAAAACAACCTTAGTAGCCATTGTTCCCACAACAAACAAACCTTATTAAAAAAAGGAACAATAAGGTAATAAGGTTTGGTTTCTGGTAGGACTCTTGCTACTAAGGTTGTTTAGTTTGGAAAATCAGGTTGAAAATAAGGTTTGTTAAAGCAATCCAATACGTTTGCGAAAATTCCACTGAAATATTACAATTTTTTAAACACGAAATTTCACGAAAAGGATTTTTAGGTAATTTTTAGTGTGTTTCGTGTTTAAAATAGACAGTTACCTCAGCTACTCTACGCGAAGAATTGACCGGCAACCACTAACGGAAGGTGGAGAACATTGACCACAAATGGAAAACACTCCCTTCAGGTTTGGTTAAAACGATAATTGCAAACTCCACTGAATCCATTACCTTTATTTTTTTCTTTTATTCTTTTTCTTAACTTGTTCGAGTTTTCGTTGTTCGGCGGCTTTTTCTGTAACTTCACGGATCAGTTTCGCAAAAAAACCTTCTTTTTTAGTATTT
>JAIROD010000251.1 GCA_031257725.1 Planctomycetaceae bacterium
AGGTTTGTTGTTGTTTATTTTCATGCTACTGAGGTTGTTTAGTTAAGAAAATAAGGTGAAAATAAGGTTTGTTAAAGCAATCCAATACGTTTTCGCAAATTCCGCTGATATATTACCTTGAAAATAATATATGAAAATAAAAATTTATTGTAAATCGAAACAAAAATAAAATATTATACAAACAAAAAATAGTGAGAATTTCAATGAGAATGAAAACCGGCAAAACAAAATTGTACATTAAAAAATACACGAAATAGAAATTAGATTGGAGGTAAATCATGACAATATTAAATTCTTTTGGATACAATAAAGTCCTTGAATTAGCGCGGCAACTTTCGCCGGAAGAACAGCAATTATTAGTCGAGGAATTAAATTTGCAACAAAATCAATCCGAAACGGCAGAAGCAGAATTAGTAAAATTTGTTTGGGCGGACAAGTCAATTCTTACTCCAGAAGAACAAGCGGAAAGCCGACAACGACGAAAACAATTAGAAACAGAATCGACACCAGAAAAAATTCAAGCACGAAAAAAAGCATGGGAAAAATTTTTGACAATAATTGTCAGCGAAAAAGATATTCAAGTAATGGAAGAAAGCAGAAGGGAGGTGAATGAATGCCGTCCGGCATCCTTATAGATTCCTGTATCATTATTAACCATTGGCGGACATCGCATCAAGATCGTTCAATACTATCGCAGATTGTACGGCAGTATGATGATATTTATATTTCCGTTATTACGGAATATGAGATACTCAATGGAATGACTGAATTGTTTCAAAAATATTGGAATGAATATTTAATGTGGTTGATTGTCCTTCCTGTTGATCGTTATGCTTTACATTTTGCGATTGATTTATTACAACGAACAACCCCTTTAGGGGTTCAACATGAATAACCGCCGGTTTCAACCGGCGGTAACGGACACACAAACGTTTCCAACCCCTTTAGGGGGTGCACAAAAGCGGTACGGAAGCTTGTAAACGATATATTTGTATAACCACTAAAGGGGTTGAATTTAGGGGCGGTACTTTGCCGCCGGTTCGGTATTTACTGAAACTGGCGGCGGTTATTCACATAAAACGCCTACGGCGTTAAATCAAACCAATGCGTAACATGAGTTATAAAATAGGCTATGTTATGAAACCGAAAATAGATGTATTTTCAGAAGAATTTTTTCTCAAAGCAGCAGATGACATGGCTCGTTCTGTTGCGGAACAGGCGGGGCGTGAGATGTATGAGCAACATCTCAAACGGATGGAGAAAAAGAAACAAAAACAAAATATTAAACAAACACAAAATAACGACGTAAAGGAAACTTTCGCCGATCGTTAGCAGTTTTGTTGTGTTACAAAAACACGGCTTAAAAATTTTCATCGTATTGTGTGCAGTATTGTGTTGTATGCAGTGCGGTTCACTTTAACCCCGATAAGATTTATGGTTACAGCGGAAAAAAATATTGGTCGCATCACTCAGGTGATCGGTTCCACATTCGATGCGGAATTTGCGGAGGATCGTCTTCCGGCAATTTATAATGCTGTCCGAATAGACAGTGAACAGAAAGGTCTCGTTATTCATTTGGTTGGCGAGATTCAGCAACATCTTGGCGGCGGGAAAGTCCGGTGTGTTGCTCTTGGAACCACCGATGGTTTGGTGCGCGGGATGGATTGTCTCGACACCGGATCGCCTGTTACGGTGCCGGTTGGAAAAGAAACACTTGGTCGTGTATTCAATTTGCTTGGCGAACCGGTTGATAAAAAGGGACCGGTCAATGCCGCTGAATATCGACCAATTCACCGCGACGCTCCGACAATTACCGATCTTGCTACGAAAACGGAAATTTTTCCGACCGGTATTAAGGTTATTGATCTTTTAACGCCGTTTGTTCGCGGCGGTAAAGCCGGTTTGTTCGGCGGGGCAGGTCTTGGCAAAACGGTTATTTTGCAGGAACTGATTGCACGAATTGCTTCGGCTCACGGCGGGAACTCGGTGTTTGCCGGAGTAGGCGAGCGAACCCGTGAAGGAAACGACCTTTGGCTTGAAATGTCTGAAGCGAAAATCGGTAACACCGGACGTAGTGTTATCGAACAAACAACAATGGTATTCGGTCAGATGAATGAACCGCCGGGGGCAAGACTTCGTGTTGCGCTTTCGGCGTTGACCATGGCAGAGTATTTTCGTGACGTTACAGGAACGGACGTTCTGTTGTTCGTTGATAACATTTTCCGGTTTTCACAAGCCGGTTCTGAAGTTTCGGCGTTGCTTGGGCGTATGCCGTCAGCGGTTGGTTATCAACCGACTTTGGCTTCGGAAATGGGGGCGTTACAAGAAAGGATTGCTTCGACAAGCCGCGGGGCGATTACTTCGGTGCAGGCGGTTTATGTTCCAGCCGATGACCCGACCGATCCGGCACCGGCAACAGCATTCGGTCAATTGGATGCGTTCATCTATCTTGAACGGGCTATTTCCGAAAAAGGAATTTATCCGGCAGTTGATCCGTTAGCGTCGTCAAGCCGTGTTCTTGATCCGCAATATGTTGGTCAACGGCATTACGATTGTGCCAGAACGGTACAACAAACGCTTCAACGTTACCGTGAATTGCAGGATATTATTGCGATTCTCGGAGTGGATGAATTAGCGGAAGAAGACAAGTTGGTTGTTCATCGTGCCAGACGTATGGAACGATTTTTGTCACAACCATTTCTTGTTGCGGAAGTGTTCACCGGCAAACCGGGCGAAATTACACCGCTTGAAGACACCATTCGTTCCTTTGAAGAGATTGCTGCCGGAAAGTGGGATCATCTTTCGGAACAAGCATTTATGTACGTCGGAGCCATCGAGCAAGCCGCCGAACAAGAAGAAAGACTTCAGGCAGCTGCAAAGAAAAAATAAGTTACAAAATCAAAAAACAACCGGATCGGCGGATTACCTTAGTTCCGGTTGTTTGTGTTTCGTTTTAAATAAAATTGGTAATAATTCAATGGAATTTTTTTGATTATTTTGGAATTTTGGGAAACAATTGTTTGGGGTACAAATTCAGAGGTAGGCCGCCTACTTTTTAATTTCCATTTGTAAACAATTTTAAAAAATTCGTAATATATCAGCGGAATTTGCGAAAACGTATTGGATTGCTTTAACAAACCTTATTTTCACCTTATTTTCTTAACTAAACAACCTCAGTAGCATGAAAATAAACAACAACAAA
>JAIROD010000324.1 GCA_031257725.1 Planctomycetaceae bacterium
TATCAGTGGAATTTTTCGGAGATTGAAGTTTATTTTTTACCCCCCCTGCCCCTCCGAAGGAGGGGAATAATTCCCCTCCTTCGGAGGGGCTAGGGGTGGTCATTCGAGGAAACGACTGAATAGTTAAAAAAAATATTTCACTGATATATTACTAAAAAACGATCACTCATCAAATTCAAGACCGTGTATTTTTGATAGCTCATGCGTAACATGAGTCCCTAAATTAAAACCGGTTTACAGGAATATTCATGTCATATCATTTTACGGCAATTATTGAAAAAGATAGGGAAAGCGGTATGTATGTCGGTTCCGTACCGGCAATTTCCGGTGCGCATACCTTCGCTCCAACAATTGATGAGTTGCAAACCCGATTAACTGAAGTACTGACTCTCTGTCTGGAAGAAATGAATCCGGAAGAAATAGCGACACTTCCGGTTTTCGCCGGTATCACTAATATTGAGGTGGTCGTATGAGCTCCTTGAAATTAGTAACCGCGGCGCAACTTGAACGACTACTTTTTACTCTCGGTTTTAACAAAGTGCGGCAAAAAGGAAGTCATGCGTTTTATCGCCATTCAGATGGCAGGACAACGACAATTCCACATCATTCAAATCGGAATTTACCGCGTCCTTTACTTCGTGCAATTTTGAGAGAGATTCGTATAAGTATTGATACGTACAACTCACTTGTCAGCAATTAAACCATAATAACTGATCGTTTGTCGTTAATCTGGAAAGTTCCAAATTTGGTAATATTTCAGCGGGATTTTCGTTAATGTATTTTCCATTGGAATCTGTTGATTTCATGGGTTAATCGGAATGCCCTTAACATTTTTTACAAAGGGGAGATTTTTTTATGTCTCAAAAGTTTAATCGCCGTGATTTTGTCAAAAAGAGCGGTACGCTTGCTACCGGAATTGTTGCGGGAGCCACAATATTAACCCAAACCAATATTCCGCGTGTTCACGCGGCGGAGGACAACACGATCAATGTCGGTCTTGTCGGTTGCGGCGGACGCGGCGGCGGAGCAGTGATGCAGGCATTGTCAACCAAAGGACCCAAAAAACTCGTTGCACTCGGCGATATTCTGCCGAACCGTCTTAACAACGTTCTCAAAGGAACAACACAAAATTTCACCGACAAATCCGATGTACAGATTGACGTTCCGCAAGATCGGCAGTTTATTGGTTTTGACGCTTATAAAAAAGTTGTCGAAGCGGTCGGCAAAGGCGGTGTTGTTCTGTTTGCGACTCCGCCGGTATTTCGTCCGCTGCATGTGGAACACGCTGTTGAAAACGGTGTTCACGTCTTTATGGAAAAATCTTTTGCGGTTGACGCTCCCGGTGTCCGCCGGATGTTGGAAACAGGGAAAAAAGCGGACGAAAAAGGAATCAAAGTTGTCGGCGGAACGGAGTATCATTACAGCGTATCCAACGCCGCTGCCGTCGAAGAAATCCGCAAGGGAATTATCGGCGAACCGAATGTTGTCTTTTCCTACCGTACTCATCAGGCAGTTAAGGAAAACAAGCGGCAGGCTGGCGAAAGCGAACTGGTGTATCAAATCCGCAATTATAATGTGTTTACTTGGGTGAATGGATCAATGTATCAGGATTATCTGATACATAATCACGATATTGCGGTTTGGGCGATGGGAATGTTTCCGATTTCGGCGCAAGGTTCAGGCGGTCGGGCTATACCGGTAAAATCGGGAACGACTTTTGACCATTATGCCGTCGAATATACATTTCCTAACGGGGCGAGAATGGTCGCTCAATTTCGGCATCAGGATAAATGTTGGAGTTATCGCAAAGTGGAAGTTTTCGGGGGAAAGGGAATTGCGTATCTCGGTGAACACATTAAAACGCCGACAATTTACAAAGGCTTTGCGCCGACGAAGGAAAATCTGATTTGGACGCAGACAGATCGGGAAAATCCGTTTCAGGTGGAACATGACGTTTTGTTTGACGCAATCCGTAACGACAAAAAACACAACGACATAGAACGATGCGCCAAAGTTTCGATGACGGCGATTCTTGGCAGAATGGCGGTTTTTTCCGGTCAAAACATTACTTGGGATGAGGCGTTGGGGAGCAACTTCAAATTATGTCCGAACTTGGACGAATTAACATTTGACAGCGAACCGCCGGTCTTGCCGGACGAAAACGGCAACTATCCATTGGCAATTCCGGGACAAACGGTTACCGTGTAGAATAACCCAAGAAAAATCCCGATTGTTTCCCATTTTTGAGGGTAGTAGGTTATTGCCGACACAATAGACCTTTTCGCTAACCGAAGGAACGCACATGTCCCGTGTACATCCCCAGAATTAGGGTGAAATGATACCTTTTCGCTAACTCATGCACACGGGACGTGTGCGATCCTTCGGTTAGCGAAAAGGTCTATTCCAAAACAAATCAGGAAATTTCCGTTAAATTATTACAAAATCACCTTTTAACACTAACTTTCAAAAAACAATGAAATACAGTTACGTTTTTGTTTTGAGTTTTCTGCTGTCAACGCTATCGATTGCCAACGCGGTTGAAAACACGAATCACACTGCAACATCGGGAACTTTCGGAGTTGCATGGCTGGACAACGACGGCATTGTTCGCGTCTTTGACGGACAAACCGTTACGGAACCGGTTCCGAATGTCAAAATTTACATGGCGGCAACAGCGGATCTTCTTGAAGAAGGAAGCGATCAGTTGTTATTCCTCGACGACGCACGAAAAGCGTTACACCTTTACAGTTTCAAAACGAAAAAGATATTGGGTCCGTTTGGGCATAACATCAAGACTTTTGCAATCGGACAATGGTCGGGCAATGAATCATTTCCGTCTGTGTTTGCCAGTACTTTTTCCGGTAACGCATTTCGTTGGACAAAAGAAATTATGGAA
This sequence comes from Planctomycetaceae bacterium, assembly GCA_031257725.1. Classification (GTDB taxonomy): domain Bacteria; phylum Planctomycetota; class Planctomycetia; order Pirellulales; family Thermoguttaceae; genus WRKP01. The sequence continues at coordinate 2,897 of JAIROD010000324.1, forward strand.
AAGGGATGGCAACCGATTTCCGGCAATTTCACACAAGCAGCATCGGGAAAATTAAATCCGAACGATAAATTTGACAATTTTATTGTTATTACAGACGGCAATCCTTACGTTTTTTCACCGAAATGGCAGACTTATTCAAGAGCCGGCGTGAAGGACAATATTGTTGCATTGCTGACCGGCAATTTTACCGACTCGCCGGCTGATGATATTGTTGCGTCTAATAAATTTGGTTTTACGTATTTGTATCTGCTTCACAATCAAACGGTTGAAAATTTAACGGATCAAAAAGTGAGTTGCATGACGCTTGGCAAAAACGGAGAAAATCTTGATTCACTTTATGCGTTGGACAATAGAAGAAAACCGATTGTTTATTACCGTGAATCAAAATCGTGGAAAGAAGTTCCGTTCCAAAATGCTTTTTCGTGTAAGGATATTATCACACGGACAAATTCCGACGGCAAAGGACATGAATTGTTTGTTGTTGGTAACGGAAATCTTTACCAAATTGCCGAAAACGGAACGGTAAAACAATTATCAGATCAAAAAGGGTCAAAAATTGTTTTGAAAAGCAATAATAAAATGATTGCCGATTACCGTTTTGAAAATGTTCCGTATAAGCCGTATATTGAAAAGTTGCGGACTCCGTCGGGGCGTAACATTTTGCGTGACGCTCCATACGATCATTTGCATCATCACGGATTGATGTTTGCGATTGCGGTCAATGGATGTAACTTTTGGGAAGAATTTACGCCGAAGCATGGCAAGGAAATTACTATTTCAATAAGTCCTTCGCCGTCCGATACGGAAACATCGTCGTTGGAATCGGAACTTCATTGGATAGACAGTGAATCGAAAATATTAGTCAAAGAAAACCGCAAAATTTCCGTTTCGGGCGGAGAAGAAGTTACGCTGTTGGATTGGCAAACGACGTTGAATGTGGGTGAACAAGGTGCGACTCTCGATAAGAGTAATCATCATTATTTTGGTCTTGGTTTACGTTTTGATCAGACAATGGACAAAAACGGTCGGTTTTTCAGTGATTCCCCGTCCAATAAATTTGATGTTGTTCGCGGCGATGAACGTTTGACGGAATGTAAATGGATGGCGTACACGGCAACGTTAAACGGTGAACCGGTAACAGTTGCGGTATTGGGCGATCCGTCCAATCCGATTCCGACGATGGCGTTCACTATGGGCGATACCGGCAAGAGTTTTGCGTATCTCGGTATCACGCTCAACCTGCATCGCCAACCGGTTGAGATGAAACCCAACAGTTCACTGACTTTTCGTTACCGTGTCGCCGTCTGGGATGGAGAAGTAACGCCGGAAATGGTTGAAAAATTTTTGAATTATTAGAGACGCATTTTACTTAATAGACCTTTTCCCTAACCTGTTCAAACACCAAAAATGTAGGTAACTATTCAGTTGCCCAGAAATGGAGTTTGTTTTGGTACTAAATAATTAGCACAAGTCCTGCATTTTGTATCTATGATTTTTTGTAATATATCAGTGGAATATTTTTTTAACTATTCAGTGGATTGTTGGTCTAGGGGAGCGTTTGTTGTTTTGGGGCGATGTTCTCTCCACTCCCGTTAGAGGTTGCCGATCAATCCTTCGCCCTGAAAGGGCAATACATACCAGCCCGCCGCATCGCGGCGGGGTCGATTGCTCAGAAACCAACGCCCTGTAAGGGCAATAGATTAGCGGAGAACGGAGAGTGTTGCAAAAGGGTCTTGAACTGTGATTTATTGTGATATTTCAGTGGAATATTTTTTTTTAACGTAATATATCAGTGGAATTTTC
>JAIROD010000390.1 GCA_031257725.1 Planctomycetaceae bacterium
TACGGGACGCAGATCATTTTGTTATACTGTTTTCTACCAATATGTCGTCCTTAACGGGACGAAAATTGGTATTATTCTCCAATCACTGATGCCCCCCAAATTCCGAAATAATCAGAAAAATTTGACTTTCGATCAATATTTTATCCTTAGCGGAATAAAACAGCAACAGGTATCTCTTTTACAAAATGAATTTTATACTCCTCGTACTTTAAAATTCGGACGGCGTATGGTATAACACTTTTTTCAATATTTTTTAATCCCTTATATTCTTTTATATTCCTTATGCTTTCCCGTGAAGACATTGCGTTTATGTATCTTGAACAACTTCCGTTCGAACCGTATCCGTTTCAGGAAGAAGCCATACTGGGTTGGTTTTCTTCGGAACAGGGGGCGTTGGTGTGCGCGCCGACAGGAATGGGAAAAACATTGATTGCGGAAGCGGGAATTTATGAAGCAATCAAAACCGGCAAGAAAGCCTATTACACCACCCCGCTCATCGCATTAACCGAACAAAAATATCGTGAAATTCAAGCCGCTCTGGAACGCTGGGGATACAGTAAACATTATGTCGGTATTGTAACCGGAAATCGGCGTGAAAATCACGACGCTCCGATTCTTGTGGTTGTTGCGGAAATTCTTTTTAACCGGTTGTTGACAGCGCAAAGTAACGCGAATACTTTTCATTTCGATGACGTTACAACCGTGGTCATGGACGAATTTCATAATTTTGCCGATATGGAACGCGGTATGGTTTGGGAATTTACGCTTAATTTGCTTCCGAAACATGTTCGGACATTGTTAATTTCCGCAACAGTTGGAAACGCTTATGATTTTGTCGCATGGCTTCGAGATAATATTCAGCGGCGTTTGACCTTGATTGAATCATTTGAACGAAAAGTTCCGTTGACTTATCAATGGATTGGCGATCAACTGCTCACAGAACAACTCGAAATGATGACGCATGGCGATGAAGAATCACGTTTAACACCGGCGTTGGTTTTTTGTTTCGACCGGAACGAATGTTGGAATATTGCCGATCAGGTTCGCGGACGCGATATGGTAACACCCGAACGCCAAAAAATTATTGCTCAAAATATTGAGTGTTACGATTGGAAAGAAGGAGCGGGACCGCATTTGAAACAACTGTTACTGCGCGGTATTGGAATTCATCACGCCGGAGTGTTACCGAAATATCGGCGAATTGTCGAGGATTTATTTCAACAAAAATTATTGTCGATCTGCGTTTGTACGGAAACTCTTGCCGCCGGAATCAATTTACCGGCAAGATCGGTGGTGTTGCCGAGTATTCTGAAAGGAAAACCGGGTGAAAAAAAACTTATCGAATCAAGCTCCGCACACCAAATTTTCGGCAGAGCGGGAAGACCGCAATATGATCATCATGGTTTTGTTTTTGCGTTGGCGCATGAAGACGATGTGAAAATTGGACGTTGGAAGGTGAAATATGATCAGATTCCCGAAGATACGAAAGACCCGAAGTTGCGTGAAATGAAGAAAAAACTGAAAAAAAAGGCTCCAACTCGACGAACCGCCGAACAATATTGGACGGAAGAACAATTTCTGAAACTCAAAGAGATGCCGCCGGGAAAACTGGCAAGTCGAGGTGTCATTCCTTGGCGGCTTTTAGCGCACATTATTTCACTGGATCACAATATTGATCCGATACGAAAAATTGTCGGACGGAGATTAATGAGCGAAAAATGGGTTAGAGAGGGTCAGAAAAAACTTGATGAAATGCTTTTAACACTTTCCAACGCAGGATTTATCAAACTTGAAAGGGAAAACGAAAACGAAAATACCGCCGAACCGGTTGCTACTGAACAACCGGTTTCCACAAAACGACCGGTTTTCACTGAACAACCGGTTTCTACAAAACAACCGATTCCCACAGAGCCAACGGATTTTAATTTCAGTTTCGCTTATCCGACAGAACGTTTGCCGGAACTGATGAAATTTCGCGGGGTTCATCCGCTTTACGGAATGTTTTTGCTACAACATCTAGGTTTTGCAGATCGTGCGGAACGTCTTCAAGCGTTTGAAAGTTTATTGGAACTTCCGCCGTCGATTGGACAAAGTGTTCGCGTACCGAAGCAGGATGTTTTACCGAATGGTCCTTTGTCAACGGAACGTCTTGATTCAATGCTCCTTTCGTTGGGGCTTGCCGTTGCCGATGAACTTGTTCCGAAAACCGAAGAACAGGAAGAGGAAGAACGTGACAAACGTCGGCATTTTGGAGGTTGGGCGGAAGAACGGTTTTATGTCATTCCCTTGGCGGAAAAATTGCGGCGACTTTTTGAGTACGAATATCCATCGGTTGATGTGCGTATCAATCCGGTTTGGGCGGCGGGAGAGATTTTGCTTGAATTTAAGGGGGATTTCAATAAATATGTTGTTTCACGAGCAATTCAGAAACAAGAAGGAGTTATTTTTCGTCATCTTCTGCGATTAATTTTGTTGCTGGAAGAATTTACGGAGATGATGCCGGTTGACGGTTCGCCGGATGATTGGAAAGCCGATTTGACGGAAATGACGGAAACATTAATTGCATGTTGCACTAAAGTCGATCCGCAAAGCACTGAAGAAACTCTGGAACATGCCAAAGAAAACGCCATTGATGAAATAATATAATTTTTTGGAGAATCTCTAATAATTCATTTTTAATTACTGGCTTTTTTTATTGCAGGTGGGCATCTCTCATCATTCAATTTTTTATTTTCTGCCTATTAATTAATAGTTAACGACGGGGTTTACCCCG
>JAIROD010000523.1 GCA_031257725.1 Planctomycetaceae bacterium
GCGATTCAAGTCCAATCGCTGGCGATTCAAGTCCAATCGCCGGCGATTCAAGTCCAATCGCCGGCGATTTAAGTCCAATCGCTGGCGATTCAAGTCCAATCGCCGGCGATTCAAATCCAGTCGTCGGCAATTCAAGTCCAATCGCCGACGATTCAAGTTCAATCGCCGGCGATTGAAATCCAGTCGTCGGCAATTCAAGTCCAATCGCCGGAAAGTGAACGTTAGTCATTGGAGATTAATCCTATACCTTTATATTCGGAAACGTAATATATTCCTGAGAGATTCCTTTTTAACAGTTAGCCGCGTCGGGCGTTGAATGAGGTTGTTCGGCGGGATTCGATCAGCCAGGTGCGCCATGCGTTTTTATGGTATTGAAAATTGACTCCGGTAAGTTTGATCAGGGCGTTCAAAACTTCTTGATTTTGACTGGTCTGAACTTCTTTTACTTTGTGACTTCCCCAACCAAATTGTGTTCCGCTCATGCCGTTCAAATTACCGAAAGCCGGTCCCGGAGCGTTGACGATTTTAGTTTCCGTATGCGCCGTTATTAACGCATCAATAAGTTGCGGCAATGCCGAACGTCCGCCAATTTCCCCCAACGCCAATGCTGCGGCGTTAATTGTTGCAACATCATTGTATTGCGGATTCAAATGAGAGGCGTAAAACCCGACCAACGCTTGTTTGGCGGAAACATGTTTGCGAATTTCATCAAAACATGTCCGGCGAACTTCGGCATTTTCGCGTATGTTCATTGACCAACGGGCAATATTATGAAGAGCCGGCGACGTTCCGATGTTTGAAAGGGCTTTGAGTAACAAAATGCGTGTATCTTCGTTTTGTTCTGCGGATAACGCTTTCCACAACGCGGTTATTGCCAATGGATCCGTCACCGCCAGAATTTCACTTTTCGCTTTGGCATGATTCGGTAACACTTTTCGCCATGCATCAATTGTTTTCTCCCAATCAATTTCCGCTTGTTTCCGTTTTTCGAGCATCTGTTCGACATCGATTTGCTGCTGTGTTTTCCAACTTCCGTTACGTTTTACTAATCCGCGGCTGCCCAGTAATTCCTGTCGTGTAGTCCATGAGCCATCTTCGCCTTTGATGTATCCAAGAACATTTCGTGCGGTTTTGTGTTCGGGATCATGTTCCAAAATTTGGTTCCAGTGTCGGCGTGATAATTCCGGTAACTGATGATGACTACACCATTCGGCAATTTTCAGATGATTCTCAATCGTGTCTTCTTCAAACGGTGCAAAAGCATTGTATTCGAGCATTGCTTCGCGTTCCCCTTTGGTTGGGCGGTCAATATATTTCGACGCAATACCAATTTCCAAACCATCGCCAACCTGAATCTGATACGTTTTTCGTGGAACTTCCTCTGTATTGAGGAGTTCCCCCTTAATTTTCCCGCCGTCCTTTAATAAATACTCGTCGGCGCAAAGAAACGTCAACTCCGTAAAAAAGGAAAAACAGAAACAAAAAAATAAATGTCTTGTTTGCATCGTATTTACCTTATTTTTTTAACAAAAGGTAATCTCTAATAAATCAGCATTTACCGAAAGTTAACGGCGTGGGCTTGCCCCGCGTTGTTAGGCTTAACCTTAAAACACGGGGTAAACCCCGTCGTTAACTATTAGGGAATCTCTGATAATTCAGGCTTTATCGAACGTTAACGGCGTGGGCTTGCCCCGCGTTGTTCGTCTTAACCATAAAACACTGGGTAACCCCCGTCGTGAACTATTAGGGAATCTCTCATAATTCAGACTTTATCGAACGTTAACGGCGTGGGCTTGCCCCGCGTTGTTAGGCTTAACCCCAAAACACAGGGTAAACCTCGTCATCAACTATTAGTGAATCTCTTATCATTCAGACGTTACCGAACGTTAACGGCGTGGGCTTGCCTCGCGTTGTTCGACTTAACCTTAAAACACGGGGTAAACCCCGTCGTTAACTATTAGGGAATCTCTAATAATTCAGGCTTTATCGAACGTTAACGGCGTGGGCTTGCCCCGCGTTGTTCGACTTAACCTTAAAACACGGGGTAAACCCCGTCGTTAACGATTAAGTAATAGGCTAAAAATAAAAAATTGAATGATGAGAGAGATACCTAAAACAACGAAAGATTATATCAAAACATTGACCGTCTGAAAATCATACCGCAGAACCCAAAGCATCAAACCAACCAACACGCATCTGATCATCAACAGTTGCTCCCTTATTTTTTCGTAGGAACGATTATAAGTTGCATACGATACAAATTCCGAAATTGGTTCCTTAGGCGATAATTCTGTTGCAATTTTTATTTTCCAGACGAAAAATACAAGATTCCAACCGCCGAATCATTTCATTCTGTTGACGATCCGTCAATAATTTTTTTTCAAGAAAAAGCTGAGACAGATATTGAAGTCCTTCTAACAAAACGAGAGTTTGGTCAAAAATCTGAACGATAAAAAGTTCATCGGCGGAAAGAGTGCGGATACTTTGATAGGCTTTCAATCCGAGAGTCCACAATGTATTATCCGAAATGCTTGCGGAACCAAGCAGCGAGGCAATATCCAATGCAACACTGTCAACAGTAATTTCCTTAAAATCAATCATTCCGTAAACGCCGTTGTCATCAAAACGTACATGCCGCCATAAAGCGTTGCCGATTACCGGCTGAACCGGAATCAGAAAACAGGCGGCATGGGTCAAAAGAGATAAACAACGTCCGCTCAAGGGAACGATCAGACTCAAAAAAGTTAGTCCTAATTTTGCTAATCGTGCTTCTTCGAGGGTGGAAGGATTAGATCGGCTTGTCAGTAATATCTGGTTCAGTCGGTTAAAATGTTTAGGAACCCAATTTTTCCAAAGTGTTAATTGTGATCGAATACGTAAAGAGGTTGAAACAGGCAAATTGGGTAGAGGAAAACCGGAAACGGCGAGATGAAATTGAGCCAAGGCCATCATTGCCGAAATGACATGGAATTGTTTTTGATCTGATAACTCTGCTTCTGTCTCAAAACCGTCAAACCAGGGCAACAATTCCCAATAGGAACCGTCAAATTCCACAAATCCTTTGTGAGTTTTTGTTTCCAACGGAAGAGGAACAAAATCAATACCTTCGTATGCGGCGGTCCATAAGACCGCTTGAATAAACTGTAGCTGATCTTGTCCCGGTTTTCCTTTGGGCCATCGGCGCAAGCAGAAAAACTCTTTTGATGATTCTATTCTCCAATATCTGCATGAGCCAAGAGATGCCGACGGATCAAGAGGAAATAAATCTTCCGGCCGAAAATCTTTTGGATAAGCGGAGAGAACGTGTTCAACAATTTGCCCCGTTATCATATTTTGGTGATCCGTTAAATGTAAGTGGTTCCGACAATACCTCACAATGAAGAACGTTAAACATTCTTCCAAAATCGTAATCGGACGATAAGGACTTCAAAGGAAATCTTTTTTTGGTTTTTTTACAAAATCATTGTAAGAAACTCCAAATAAGTAACAAGTTGCGTCAATTGTAAAAGTTGAACCGCCTACAAAATTTGAATCATCTCCGAAAGATAGGGCAAAGACAAAGAATGATCATTATCCACAATTGTGTTGGTTTGGAGTGATTTTGACAGATAGGGACAGTTGAGTCTCCGTGTAGGTGCAACTATTCACTATTCATTATCAACTACTCAGACACTTCATGAGAAGGGATCGCACAACGGTGATTGGTGGAGAAAATGGTGGGAAGAGAACAAGAATCACATAAAATACCAAAACAACCTAAAATTTTGACACGTTTTAACACACCAGTCTCTGAACACTAGAAAATTTTTTTGTTGTCCTTTTCGTATAATTTTTGTGTGTTTCGTGAAATTTAGTGTGTTTCGTGAAATTTAGTGTGTTTCGTGTTTAAAATAGACAGTTACACCTCACACTCAATTTTCGTCCGGTGGAATTGAGAGGAATCTGTCGGAGTTCTGAAGGCGTAACCCATCGGAGTTCATACGGTTTGGAGTTTTTCGGTGATGCAATTTTGCCGTGATTTATTCCTTCACAAAAAAGTAAGGTAATCCGAAAACGAGTTACGGAATGTTTTATTGTTTCGAGGAGTTTTCCCGGTTCAAGGCGGTAACCGGTGATCAACGCCAATCGTTCACAAAATTCCTGATCTGTTGCAATCTTATTGTGTTGTTCGGCGTTGGTTTCCGCTCTTGGAAAATCCCACAATCCAGCCCATCGAACCCCTTCGGGATACCGAACCAATAAAATTTTTCCTTGTTTCCGTACCAAAAGGGCAACTTCTGTCCGGTATTCTTTTTGCTCTTTAGCTTTCTGATACGGAATTTCCGATTGAAGCCCATGTTTTGCCGTTTCACAAAACCGGACAACCGGACAACAAAGACATCGCGGTTCCTGATAGGTACAAATAAGACTGCCAATATCCATCAACGCCTGATTAAAACGTCCGGCATTTTTTTTCGGCAAAATTTCTTCGGCAAATTCCCAAAGTCGGGTGTTGGCGGCATGTTGGGTTGGATCGGCTTTGAGGGCTAAAAGTCGGGCATGCAGCCGAATGGTGTTGGCTTCGAGAATTGGTTGACGTTGATCAAAGGCAATTGAGAGAATGGCTCCTGCGGTGTAACGTCCAACACCGGGCAAACTCAACACTTCGTCAGGATTATTCGGAAACACTCCGCCAAACCGTTTCATAATTTCCTGCGCCGCCCGATGCATTTGCACACAACGACGATAATATCCAAGTCCTTCCCACAACCGATTCACTTCATCAATCGGAGCGGCGGCAAGTTCGGCAACTGTTGGAAATCGTTTCACAAACCGGTCAAAATAACCCTCAACCGTTTTCGTAGTTGTTTGTTGAAGCATAATTTCGCTTACCCAAACTCGATACGGATCAATATTTTTTTCGGTACTGCGCCATGGGAGTGATCGGGAATACTCCGCATACCACGCGAAAACACGACGACGAAAGGTAACGTAATTTATTGGTGTAACGGTCATTTTAGGGTGTACCGGTCATAAATCAATTTCAAGCCGCACTGAGGCGACATGATGAATAACCGGCGGTGAAGTGCAGCGCAACCGCCGGATAGTTTAAAGTGAGATGATTCTAGCAAATTACCGAAAGAACGCAAGACAACACCGTTAGCGATTAGAAAACATTTCCGTTGTTACGTTGTAACCGTTCAGTGGTTATTATTTGTAACTATTCCGTAGCGATTCTATTGTTTGTCATTAGGCTAATAATTACAAGGTAGGCGACCGTAGGTGAAAACCTTTCGCCGAAAGGTTTTCACCCACGGTTGGTTGGCGTACTCGCCGACTTGACCTTGTTTACAAATGGAAATTAAAAAACAACCGTTGCGGCCTTTCGGCAAAAAGTTGCCTATCTGACATTACAAACATGATCGCTACTGAATAGTTACCTTTTTTTCTGTTTTAATCGAGTTGAAAATTGATAACATTTTCATTTTTATTTTCGACAACAGCATTCAAGGGAGACTTGGTTTGATTGGCATACTTTTCCGGTAAAAGATTTTTTGTTTTTTCCGGTGTGGGAGGTTTGGAATATTGACGTTTGACATATTCTTCGTTGGTGATTCTTCCAGCCTCCAAATCTTCACGATTTTTGTCTATGGGTTTCTCGGTTTTTTTAATGGTAACCCGATATTGACCGGGTTTGGTTCCTGTTCCGCCGACCAGAGAATTGACTGCGGTCAGAGAATACTTTCCTTGTGCATCAGTAAATCCGGATGCCGAAACTCCCGAATCATCCAGCGGAAAGAAAGTAACCCGAGATCCTTCTACAGGTGAACCGTTGAAAAAAACGGTTCCGGTAACATTACGAAATTCAGGATTGGTTTTATCTGCCTGACAACCCGATATTATTCCTGTTATAAAAATAACAAGGAAAATCAAACTTTTTTGTGAATATCTCATATAAATTTTATTGGGGTTATTGAATTTAAAAACAAGTATTGATTGGTTAATTGGTAGGTAACTGGAGAAAACAGGTGAAAGTGTACAAAAATGTGGAATTTATTGATATACCCTTTCACCTTCCGATGTGATAAAAATAAAATATTGTCCTTTTCATCTTTTCATCAATGGTTTCACGGAGCAACACTTTCACCGCCTGAACGGGTTCCCAACGCACCCCAAACGCCGCGCGGTGAGGCGGAATCGGTATAACCGGCAAATGATGTTACCGTCGAAGGTGTCGGTCCGCAGTCAATCGTTTCAGAAAAAAACCGAACCGATCAGGGGTGGACTGTAAAAACTGGAGAGGTGAATAAGGTTGAGAAAGTGTAGAAATTTAAATTTTTTTGGAGGATTTTATGTCGAAGAAACGCGTCCGTTATTCCCCTTCTTTTAAGGCGAAAGTTGCTCTTGCGGCGTTCAAGCAGGAGTTGACGCTTTCGCAACTTTCATCCCACTTCCAAGTTCACCCTCAAGTGATCACGAAATGGAAATCCCATCTTGTTACTCATATAGAGCAGTTATTTCAAGATGGTCGTCAAAAGAAACCCGCAGTTGAAACCGATATTAATGAGCTTTATTCTAAGATAGGTCGCCTCGAAATGGAGAACGATTTTTTGAAAAAAAA
>JAIROD010000441.1 GCA_031257725.1 Planctomycetaceae bacterium
GGAATTACAACAACGGCAGTGGAACCGGTAATTGTGTACGTTCCGATACTGCCGTAATCAGTGTAAACATTTTCTTTACCCGTTCCTTCAACACTCAGATAGTATATTCCCGCCGACAATACCAGAGCGGAAAATGAGGCGTTGAGAGTATCAAGCGGATTCGATGTGTAAAGTAACGCATTTACAGAATTGTACAAATTTGCGAGTACGTCAAGATTCGCATCCCGTGTTCCCGAAACAATATTCAAATCAACCGTCATTGCCGACAACAATTCAAATTTGAAATAATCGACATCGGTATTTTGCTCAATAATTCCCGTAGCAAAAATATCATTGTCTGCCGGAGTGAGTAGTGTTGCGTCAATTGTTGTATTTCCGTAATCATCGTTACGGTAAGAGAAACCGTTTCCGCCGTAACTTGCCGTATATGAATTTGTGATCGTTCCGGTAATAATCGCTAAATCATCTTCGTATTCATTAGCATCGGAATATTCGCCTTTACTCCATTGTGTAACATTTTGATCATAAGCGGTTCCCATAATCGGAGCCCAACCGTTTGCGCCGGAATAATAACTGTTATCACCTTGGGCGTTGGTTCCGTCGTGCGAAAGTCCCAGAGTATGACCGACTTCGTGTGAAACGGCTTCGGCAATATTTTTTTCACCGTTTTGAAGGTTGTCAGAGAAAATGTAACACGGTGTATCGGTTGACCAATTAAAAGAACCAAGATACGCAACACCGCCCGCATTCCCAGTGTACCAATCAGAACTGTTTCCGCCAATCACTACACGAATTCCCCAATCAGTATCACTACCGTCCGTTGTTTTTTGCAACCGTTCAATATCCGGCTCTTCCGTTGTAACATCAACATCAAACGGTATAAAATCTTCGGCGACACGTTGCCAAATGTATTGAATACGTTCTTGTTCATCGTTACTAAAATTTTCATAATCGCTGTCAATAGAAAATGCAGACGATACAATATTGTTGCCGGTATTGTACTTTGTATTCCATTCTGTATTGTTTGTAACATGTCCGTTGAAATCAAGGTAAATGGTGAAGTGTGAATCGGGTTTACTGTGCAGATTAAACGTTTCGGTAAAATCAAACGGCGCCGCCGCTACTGCTGCGGTTGTTTCCGCTTGAATTTCGGCAGCAGCCAAATCATATTCACTATCGGGCAAGTAACAGTTTGACGCAATATCATATTCATGCTCATTTACATTCGGTAAAAACAAATTCACCGACAACAATTCCCGATTTTCCAACGATTCGAGCGACAGTCTTTTAGATTTCAAGTTACGTGATTTTTTCATGGATATTCTTCTTGTGAAAAAAAATTAAAAAAGGTTAGTTGTCTGAACTATGATTTGTATGATTTGTGTGATTTTAATTATTGTGATTGCTGTAATGAATTAAAAATCATCTCAATCAAATAATCATTCAAAATCATAGTTCAGACCTTTCGTGTGGTTCGTGTTAAGAAAAAATATTTCAACACGAAAAACACGAAACACACGAAAAGCAACTTACAAAAATTACTCAAAAACCTTTTTCGTGTATTTCGTGTGGTTCGTGTTAAGAAAAAATATTTCAACACGAAAAACACGAAACACTCGAAAAGCAATTTACAAAAATTACTCAAAAACCTTTTTCGTGTATTTCGTGTGGTTCGTGTTAAGAAAATCGTATCTATTCAGTGGTTTGGTTGTGTTCCTGAATTTTCCGTCCCGTTAGGGACGACATCTTGGTAGAAAACAATGTAATAAATCATCTGCATCCCGTAGGGATGCAATATTGGTAAAATTTATTTATTTATTGATTCCTGATTCTACCAACATGTCGTCCCTAACGGGACGGCATGTTTAATCGACATCATTGGCTACCAATATGTTGTCCCTAACGGGACAGAAAAACGAATATTCAACGACTGAATAGATACAAAAATTGAATTATTAGAGATGCCCAATTGTTCCCGCCCGACAATAAAATAAGATACCGCGAAGGAAGGAAGACAAACATAAAATTCCGTACCGTATTGGAACGGTACGGAAAAACATTTGATTGGTCAATTGAATTGGAATTGGTTAATTAGTTAATTTGCTTACTAGTTAATTAGTTAAAAAATTAGGCGATTAACTCATTAACCCCCAAATATTTTAGACCAATTCTTTGAGCGCCTTCAATGCTCGTACCCGCACTTTGAGATGAGCGGGTTTGGCGGGTCTGTTGATAAACTCGCCAGGGCGGAGCGGATTGGGAACATTCTTTTTTGCCGGTTGCGCTTTGACCTGTTTTTTGTCAATTTTGAGCAACCCCGGCAAGACAAAAGAACCGGCTCCTTTTTTACCGAGACTTTTTTTAATCTCGTCCGTCAACGCATCAAAGACTGCGGTGACATCTTTTTTTGCCAATTCTGTTGTTTCAGCGATATTGGCAATAATCTGGTTTTTGGTGAGCGGTTTTTTGACTTCGGTCGTTTTTGAGTTAGTTTGTGCCATTGGCATTTCCTCCATGAGTAATGAAGTTGAAAAAAGTTGTAAACAAAACTGCGACTATTTTAGCACGCCCAATCCAGATGACAAGACCGTCTCTAACAATATTTTATAAAAAAATCACATTTCATCAAAAAAATTGTAATTGACCCCAACAGCCGATAAGTTAGGCGCATGTTGGCGGTATCAATACCGCATCAATACCGCTTACTTGTTTCCGCAACATATTCTTCCCACAAAAAAGGAACAATAGGAAATAACCGGTTACAATGAAACGGGCGGTAACAATTTGATGAAATGAGCGGTCTTGACATTCATCACGGGCTTGTCATAATATCGTCGATTTATTTGTAAAATGATTATTATTCTTCATTGTTCCCCATTGTTCCTAATATCCTTCATGTCCCTAAAATTTTCTATTAAGAACAATTGAGACAATAAGGACAAATAGGATAAGGCAATTACTTTATTTTAACAATTAATTTTAACAATATCCGGTACTCAATGATGTTAAGTTCTCAGGAGACTATTGCGTTATTCAACAAATATGTTATTGGTAATTACACACGATATCCGGTATCCTTGGTTCGTGGTGAAGGTTCCGAAGTTTGGGATGCGGAAGGGCGGCGTTATATTGATTTTTTTCCCGGTTGGGGTTGCGCACTCTACGGTCATTGCCCCAAACCGATTGTTGAAGCCGTACAAAAACAGGTTGCCAAACTGATTCATGTTCCTAATAGTTGGTACACCGAGTTGCAGGGACAATGGGCAAAACTTTTGTCTGAACGGAGTTTCGGCGGACAGGCTTTTTTCTGTAACAGCGGAGCCGAAGCCAACGAAGCCGCCATCAAACTTGTCCGATTACATTATTCAAAAGAACGTTATAAAATTATCACGTTTCAGGGCAGTTTTCACGGTAGAACGATGGGGGCTATTTCCGCAACAGCGCAACCCAAATATCATGAAGGCATTGGTCCCTTACTTGCCGGATTTACTTACGTTCCTTACGGCAATCTGAAAGCGGTGGAAGAAGTGATCGACAGTGAAACGGCTGCTATTATGATTGAGCCGATTCAAGGGGAAGGCGGAGTTCGGATGCCGCCGGAAGGTTTTTTGCAAGGCTTGCGAAAAATTTGCGACGAAAATAAATTACTGCTCATTTTTGATGAAGTACAAACCGGTTGTGGTCGTACCGGCGATTGGTTTGCGTATCAACATTTTGGCGTGGAGCCTGATTTGATGACGCTTGCCAAAGCTGTTTCAGGAAGTCTTGCCGGTGCAGCCTTGCTTGCCCAAAAGGAAATCGCGTCCAGTCTCCGTCCCGGAATGCACGCTGCAACATACGGCGGTAATCCGATTGCCGCTGCTGCCGGTATTGCCGCCATCGAAATGGTTGAAGCCGAAGGATTACTCGAAAAGGCTAAAAAAATCGGCGATGTTTTCCGTACTGAATTAAATGATCTTGCTAAGGAGGCGGATGTTATTCAAGAGGTTCGCGGTGTTGGAGTGATGATTGGCATTGAGTTGGCGGTCGAAGGAACACCGTTTGTCAAAGCCTGCATGGATCGCGGTTTGCTGATTAATTGTACACACAGCAATATCTTGCGGTTACTTCCCGCAATGAATATTGATGAACAACTTGTACGGGAAGGTCTTGATATTCTTGTCGATGTGCTGAGAAAATAGAAGAATTATTGTGTATCTCTAATAATTCAGAATTCACTGAAAGTTAACGGCGTGGGCTTGCCCCGCGTTGTTCGACTTAACCCCCAAACACGGGGTAAACCCCGTCGTTAACTAAAAACGCGGGGTAAACTTTCGTCGTTAACTAATTGGTTAAAAATAAAAAATTGGTAATATATCAGTGGAATTTTTCGGAGATTGAAGTTTATTTTTTACCACCCCTAGCCCCTCCGAAGGAGGGGAATAATTCCCCTCCTTCGGAGGGGCTAGGGGTGGTCATTCGGAG
>JAIROD010000530.1 GCA_031257725.1 Planctomycetaceae bacterium
ATTGCCCTTATTGAGATCAAAGCCAATCCCAATATCGAGGATATTAAAAAACATCTGGAACGAATGAAAATCCTCCGTCAATATTACAATCAAGACCCCGACAAAGCCAACAAAGAACTTATTGGAGCTATTGCCGGTGCTGTTTTTCATAAAGAGGTTAAAAATATCGCAGTCAAATCCGGCTTTTACGTCTTTACGCAAAGCGGAGATACCATCAAACTCAATGTCCCAAAAGATTTCAAACCACGTATTTTTTAATTAGGCTTAGGAGTTAGGGATTAGTTGGCGATGCTCTATTTCTGTTCCCAATATCCCTAATGTTCCTCGCTATTCAGTGGAATATTTGTTAACGGCGGGGTTTACCACGCGATTGTACCACGACGTGGTAACCCCCGTCGTTAACAACCAAAACGAAAATTCCACCGAAATATTACCAACTTTTTAGCCGGAGCGAGGCTAAACTCCCATCGTAACAATTGGGCTTATAAACATTTTTAAGTGAAAGAACTATAATGAAACAGAAACAAAAAATATTGATAGTCGGCGGAGTTGCAGGCGGCGCGTCTGCGGCGGCAAGACTACGCAGACTTTCGGAATCGGCGGAAATTATTATATTGGAACGCGGTGAATTTATTTCATTTGCCAATTGCGGACTTCCCTATTATATTGGCGGAGAAATCTCCGAAAAATCGGCGTTGATATTGCAAACGCCGCAATCTTTTAAATCACG
This sequence comes from Planctomycetaceae bacterium, assembly GCA_031257725.1. Taxonomy (GTDB): domain Bacteria; phylum Planctomycetota; class Planctomycetia; order Pirellulales; family Thermoguttaceae; genus WRKP01. The sequence goes on from JAIROD010000530.1 coordinate 731, forward strand.
TTACAGTGTTGACGTTCGCATCCGTCATGAAGCGGTTGCCATCAACCGTAACAACAAAACCGTGTCCGTTAAAAATCATCAGACCAATGAAATTTATACTGAAAGTTATGATAAATTAATCCTTTCACCCGGAGCAAAACCGATTTGTCCCGACGAATTTCAGTCCGAACGTATTTTTACCATCAGAAATATCCCCGATACATACCGAGTTAAAAATTTTATCGATACAAAAAATCCGCAACACGCGGTCATTGTCGGCGGCGGTTATATTGGTCTGGAGACGGCGGAGAATTTACATCGTGCAGGTTTGAAAGTTGCCATTGTGCAGCGAAGCGATCATGTGTTGCCGACGCTTGATTTCGATACCGCTTGCGATATTCATCGGCATATCGAAAGTAAAGGCGTTCAGCTTTTGCTGAATCACGAAGTAAAATCAATTTCCGAGCAAAACGGCAATCTGATTGTTACACTTAATCGGGGCAATGAAATTGTTGCAGATACGATTGTTACGGAGATGATGATTTTTGCAATTGGCGTTCAGCCGGACAGCGTGATTGCCCAAGAAGCCGGACTTACGGTCGATTCACGCGGCGCGATTATTGTTTCTGAAACGATGCAAACCTCTGATCCTGATATTTACGCTATCGGCGATGCGATTTCTGTTGTTGATTATGTTACGGAGCAACCGGCATACATTCCGCTTGCCGGTCCCGCGAACAAGCAGGGACGCATTGTTGCCGATCGGATTGGCGGAATTGATTCTCGATATTCCGGTACGCAAGGTTCGTCAATCTTGCGAGTGTTTGATATGACTGTTGCGTCAACAGGAATTAATGAAACTGTTGCAAAAAAGAAGGGATTGAATTACGAAAAAATATTTCTGTGGTCAACCAGTCATGCCGGTTATTATCCCGGCGCAACGAATATGTCGGTCAAGATTATTTTTGAACGTGAAACGGGAAAATTGCTTGGGACGCAAATTGCCGGTTATGACGGCGTGGACAAACGTTGTGATATTATTGCGACGGCAATTCGGGCAAAAATGACTGCAAGTGATCTTGCCCAATTGGAGTTATGTTATGCGCCGCCGTATTCGTCCGCCAAAGATCCCGTCAATATGGCTGGATTTGTTATCGAAAATATTCTAACCGGTAAAGTTAAAATTTTTCACTGGCATGATATTGAAAAATTACAAAAATCAAACGACATCATTTTGTTGGATGTCCGCACGCCGACCGAGTATGACAACGGACATATTGACGGTTTTATCAATATTCCGGTTGACGAGTTACGCGGGCGGCTGGACGAGATTGATAAATCGAAAAAGATTTATGTTACGTGTCAAGTCGGAGTTCGCGGTTACGCGGCAACGAGAATTTTAGTACAGAATGATTTTGACGCTTATAATTTGAGCGGCGGTTTCCGTCTTTGGCGTTCGATTTTCGGCGCAAAAACCAAACTGCCATCGTGCGGTATGATTCACGGTGAACAACATTCCGTTCCGCAATCCGGCAATACGTTTCAACAATCGGGTGATATTTTGAAGAGCGATACGATTAAGGTTGATGCTTGCGGGTTGCAATGTCCGGAACCGATCATGAAACTTTCTGTAGCGGTTAATTCCGCTAAGGAAGGCGATGTAATTGAGATTAAAACGACAGATTCTGCATTTTCCGGCGATGTTGAAGGTTTTTGCCGCCGTACCGGTAATGTATTACTGGACGTCAAAGACGACAAGGGAATTTTTATAACAAAAATACGGAAGGGCAATAAATCTGTTGAAATATTTCAACAGATTGAGCGGCGCGGTAAAAATTTTATTTTGTTTTCGGGTGATCTTGATAAGGCGATAGCGGTATTTATTATGGCGAATGCGGCTGCGGCGTTGGGTCGGAAGGCGAGTATTTTCTTTACATTTTGGGGTCTGAATATTCTTCGCAGACCGGAAAAAGTTTTTGTTCGCAAAGATTTTTTATCACAACTATTTGGTTGGATGATGCCGCGAGGTTCAAAAAAATTACCGCTTTCCAAAATGAACATGGGCGGATTGGGCGCGAAACTGATTCGTGGAATTATGAGACGGAAAAATGTGAGCAGTCTTGAAGAGTTGATTCAATCGGCGCGGAATTTGGGAGTTGATCTTATTGCGTGTTCGATGAGTATGGAGGTGATGGGAATCAAACCGGAGGAACTGATTGATGGAGTACAACTAGGCGGTGCCACCGCAATGCTTGCTTTTGCGGAAGAATCTGATATGTCGTTGTTTATTTGATTGATAATCTCGTTTTATGCAACAATTTATTTTACTTTTACTCTTACTTTTTTCGGCGTAACTGTCTATTTTAAACACAAAATGCACGAAATTTCACGAAACACACAAAATTATACGAAAATGACAATAGAAATCTTTTTTGTTTTTTTCGTGTTTTTCGTGTTAAAAAGGTTAAAAGGGCATCTCTAATAATTCAATTTTTTATTTTCAAGCCATTAATTAATTAATAAATTAATAGTTAACGACGGGGGTTACCCCGTGTTTTAGGGTTAAGTTGAACAACGCGGGGCAAGCCCACGCCGTTAACTTTCGGTAAATTCTGAATGATGAGAGGTTCCCA
>JAIROD010000587.1 GCA_031257725.1 Planctomycetaceae bacterium
TTGTTTCAATTTCCGTACATTTTGACCGGTTTCACCGGCACCGTGCAAATAAATCAAAAGCGGCCGCTTCCCGCCAAAATCAGAATATCCTACCGGTAAATGCAACAAATAATCATAACTGCTTAAAGACACAAAACGGTAAACTAAGGTATCGCCGAAAAAATATGTTTTCAAATCGTAACAACATCGTCCGGCAAGAATACAAACACCGATTAACCAGAAACAGGCCAATGGCAAAATGCCCTTCTTTTGCAATATTTTTTGGATACAATTAATAAATATCATTTTTGTTTCCATTAAATTTCCGGTAATCCCATTTCACGCCGTACACTGTTTACGTCTTCCTGCGTAACATAATAAATGTAAATGGAATATCCGATAATCGTTACCGGTTTAAATTGTTTGAAATATTCGTACTGTTTGAGCGAACCGTAAAGTTCGTTCACGCCTATTGCGTACCAACCCAATTGTGGTTCATTCGGGAGTTGCTGATGATTATCGATAAATTGGTTATCGTCAAGACAGGCATTTTCTTTTGTGTATAACGATTCATAGTAACTCGTCAATGGTCTTACTTCGGGATGTTTTTTGTACCAGTCAATTAAATACAATTTGTTTTGACCCCAATCAATATTACTGCCAAGAATATATTTCGGCGCATTGTGAGGTGAACCAATCAACTCATTAAAATGTCCTTGCGAATGTGGATAAAAATATAACGATGAAAAAACAATCCAGATCAATAAACTTGTTACAATACAATTAAAAATTTTGTTCTTATTTTGAAATACCATTGCAAGACGGCTAACCCCAATAAACAAAAACGGCAAAATCGGAATCACATACCGAAGATGATGATTCAATTTTATCTGCGAACTCACTAACAAAAGAAGAACAATAACCGGAAATAATAAAATCATTTCACCAGTCATGCCGGACAAAAATTTTCTCGAAACAAACACACTCATCATCGCCAATACCAAGAGAATCCAAAATCCAAGCGGTTCTTTGATCAGTAATCCGAAAAGATAATATTGATACCATCCATCGTTACACCATTGTCCGCAAAAATAAGACGATTGTCCGGTCTCAAATTCTTTTTTCTGCACATCAATTCCCATGAGATAATTCACCGGTAACGGTACCGGAATTTCACCGGCAACAGAACCGCGAAAACGGTTACCGGTTAACGTGAATCCTGTTTCATGATTCCATTTCGTTTTTCCGCAAAGTGCGCGGCTGACAAATTCATAGTTCTTTAATTGGACAAACGTCCCTTCAAATCCGTAAGCAATATTGATAACAAAAAGACTAACCGCAAATAAGGAGATCAATTGTTTCGATTGTGAAAATACAGCAGTTTTTGAAATTGTTTTTCGAGACAACAAAATTGTTAATATCCATATCAATAACCAAACGGGATAAAAAACAAGTAACGTAAATTTTGTAAGTTCAGCAATCCCCAAAATTATTCCCGACAACCAAACGCAGTCCCAGCATGGATTTTTTGTCCATTTCCAAAAAAAGTAACATGCCGTAATTCCCAAAGATGCACTTGCAACATCCGGCATAACAGTATAGCCAAACGCCAGAATCATTGGCGAAAAACACCATAACAGTAATGCCATGATTCCTGAAACATTACCGAACAAATCACGTCCCCAGCAATAACAAATGAAACCGCCCAATAAACTAAATGGAATACAAAAGAATCTTGCAGCAAGCAAGAGAGAATGATATTTTTTTGTATTACATTTTATAAGATCAGTTCCAACTTGAAATTCCGCACGTTTATAAGGATTATCAGAATAGGAATTCCAATCTGTTTTATGCGGAAGAAAGAGAACCGGTATTGCAGCAATACTTCGGACAAGAGGCGGATTAACACGATAAAGATCAAAAGAAAACCGCTGCCAATGACTCAAACCAGATGCAAGATGCGCCGGTTCGTCCACAAGCGGAGAATGTTTACAAGCACTCCACCCTAACATCACCGCGTGTAAAAATAATAACAAAAATACAAGCCGGCGCATTACAATTTCCCATTGTTTATTCCGAAACGTTAATTGTTATTCGTGCAAGATTCTGATTACCGTTGGAGTTTTCAATTTTTGCTGTAACCGTGTAGTAACCGGTTTTTATTTCTTTTTCAGAATCAAGTTTTATTGAAATGGTCTGAATACCGTCAATCTCTTCTGATTTCGCAACAATAAAGCCCGTTTCCGCTTGTAAATCCAGAATCTTGATATTATCGTTTTCCTTTTCAGGATAAATCTGAATAAGTGTGGATTCGGAAACGTTTTTTGATACGGTAACAAGGTACTGACTCAAACGGTAAAAATCACGTTGAAAAACTTCAACTTTCATTTCGACCGGTTCCATTTCTTTGTTACCGGAAATGTGAAGTGTTCCTTGTAACTTATTATCACCGGAATCGAGAAGGGAACGTACTTCTTGAACGGATAAACGAGCAAAAAGTTCGGCGGTTTCATGATTTTCCATTTTTTCGTAACTGTCTATTTTAATTTTTATTAGTCCTGCAAGGACGACACTTTATTAACCGTATGCTTTAGCATACGGATAAGGCAAACACACCACAAAGTCCCGCAGGGACGATACTTTATTGGATAAGT
>JAIROD010000607.1 GCA_031257725.1 Planctomycetaceae bacterium
TTTTTTTCAAATAATGTAAAATCGTTCTAATATATTAATCGTTGAAATTTTGATTACGTTTTAAGTTCGGTTGTCAAACGGTGGTAATCATTACACTTGAAAATTCGGTTTTCGTTTTAAAATGGATGTTTTGCTACAATTGCCCTTAGTGGCGAACTATCGCACAATATTTCGGTACACAAAAAAAAAAAATTAACAAACTTAGCAACTGGAATTTTATTACTTTTTTACTCTTGTATTATTATTGACCAGCTAAAAAATTTGAACTATGAATAATCTTCAAGTTTTAATTGAAAATATTCGAATGGCGGTTTCGTTTCCCGAAACAGTTTTACCGGATCAGATACAGAAGTATGCGCATGATTATGCCGAATATTGTACGGAATTAAATCGGCGTATAATGCAATCTGTTCAACATATCCGTAGCGGAAACCTGGCAGAAGGGATTCGTTTGGCGGAGATGAAACCGAATCTGACGGAAATGTATCAAACCCTCGATTTTTTGGAACGGGAAGAGTGGATTGATATTGTTTCAACTCTTGGTTTCGAAATTCCTCAACCGCTTTCCGACGGACAGTTACGGGAATTAAATGATGCGTATTTGAAAATGTCGCCGCTGGAACCGTTGTTACGGCAACACCGGCTTCACGCTCTCAATGGTTCTCCCATTCGGCAACGTCTGGAAATATTGCGAGCCATCACCAAAGCCGATCCTGAAAATTTGTTCTGGAATGAGGATCAGGAAAAATTTGAACAAGCCCGAATCGCCGAACTCAATAAGGAAATTCAACATGCCGTTGCGTCCGGTAATTCCGATCAAATCCGTACACTTTATAATGAATTGAGTAATAATAACTGGCGGGTTTTGCCGCCTCGTGAATTTCGTCAGAAACTTTGTGTGGTCATGTTGCGCGATGATGCCGACAATTTGTTGCGATATTTTGCCGAATTTGATTACACGCAAGCGTCCGCTCTCTATGAACAAATTCAGCGATTTCTTGCAACGAATAAAATGACGCTCCCGCCCGATATAGAGCGGACAATTCGTCCGGCGGTTCTTTGGCTTAACGAAACACAAAAACGGTACGCATTCGAAAATGAATTTATGCGGTGTTCTGTTGCCTTACAACAGGCGTTGGAAACGGAAAGCCCCCTACCGACATTGGAACGGCTTTATTACGCATTGAGTACCGCCGCCTCCCAAGCCGAAACAGTAATTCCCGCCGAATTGGAAAATCTTTATCGTTCACAAATTTCCGACTATGAAGAACGAAAAGCCCGCGCCGTAAAATTAACGGTTGCATCAATTGTGTGTGCCTGCCTTTTGATAAGCGGTCTCATTGCGTGGGGACTGGTTCAGCGGCATCGTTCTAGCCGCATTCAGGAAGTTCTTGAAACATTACAAAAAATTGAAACGGAAAAACGCTTCGATGACATCGCCGGAACCATTCAACGCCTCGAAACCGATTCCCCGTATCTTACCGGACAAGTTGAAATTGTATCAATTATTGAACGGTTGCGCAATTTACTCAAAGAAGACGAAGAACGGGCAAAAGATTTTGAACGTTATTATACTCAAGCCTCCGCAAATCTGGATACACCGGAAAAACCGGACATTTATAAGTTACAACAAATTAAAATTGATGTTGATCAGGCGGAACAATTAGCGAGGCTGCCGCAAGAAAAAACGAAATTTTCAGAATTAAAACGAAAATTCGACTCCCTACTTTCCGCACAAAAAAAAATACTGGATCAAGCCTACAATGAAAAACTTGCGGAAATTTCTGATGCGTTCAATAAATTTCGTAAAAATAATTCATTGGAAATTTCCGATGCGTTCAATAAATTCCGTAAAAATAATTCATTGCCTAAAAATGAAATACTTTCACAACTCCAAAATTTTGTTCAGCAAATGGAAACATTACAAAAACAAAACGAAAATGTTTCTCCGTTCATGAAAGAACAAGGACAAACCGTTCTGGATTCTATCATTTTGTATCAAAAGAAAATTGAAAATGAAATAGAACAGAATAATGCGTTTCAAAATCTTATAAAAACTGTTCCGGTTTGGGAAGACTACAAAACCGCTTTGAAAAATTTCATTACAAAATATCCCGATCATCCTGCATCAACGGATGCTGCCGAAGTCCTAAAGGAATTGGACGCGGTTAAGGAAGTGATCGTTCCGCTCAATAATTTGATAGAAGTTTATTCAAAACATGCCGACGATTTTAATTCGTTGCAAAAAGAATCGGAAGAAATGCGGGAACGGTTTGAACTATTATCGTCCAAAATTTCAGGATCCGCCGAAGCGTTATTTTCAGAAGGAAAAATTCTTGAAACGCTTTCCAAAATGAAACCGTTTACTTCGGAAAGTTTCAAAGCAACGGAACCGCATTTGAAAAATTTATCGCAACGTCAAGTCTATCCCTGGGTTGATAAAGAACATTGGTATTATCTTACGCAAAAACCGGATAACGCCGGAAATTATCAATATATTACAACATTGGTCTCTGAAGAAAAAACGTTTCGTATCCGCGATAATGAATTTAGCCGTGACAAAATATTTTCCGAAACGCAATATCAATTTTCTATTACGGCATTGAAAAAAATCGATGCAATTCAAGATAATGTTACCGAAGTTGTTTGTGAACTTCTGGAAAAAATATTGTCGGCGAACGGAATTGATCCGATTTTGAAATGTGTTTTTCTCGATTCGCTTATTTCCGACTTGTCAGAAATTGATCCGATTTTCGCTTCAAATTTCAAACGTTATCATGAAATCGTTCAAAAAAGCGGTGTTGATATTTCCACGAATTGGATGGATGTTACGTCCAAGAACACAATTCCGCAACGGAATCTAGCCAAAGCCGCTTTGGAACGTTTGCCGAATATTAAAGGACTTACCGCAACAACATTAAAAGAATTATCGCAATTCAAAAATTCTATCGGAACGTTTCGTCCCCGATTCGAATGGATCGGTATTCTGTCACGAAAAGATGGAATATGGAACTGTCCGACAAAATCAACGTTGACCGGTGAAACGGGGGATATTTACATTCTTCGCCAAAAAGCCGATAATACTATTCAACCTATTAAAATCGGCAGTGTTGCCGGCGGTGAAATCCAAATAAATAATACTAACGCTTACCTTCAATGTAGTCCCGTATTTTTTAAACAATAAAA
>JAIROD010000701.1 GCA_031257725.1 Planctomycetaceae bacterium
GTCCTTGCAGGACTTGCCGGATCAAAGGTCAAAACTGCAAAAACGATAAGATAAAAGGAGGATGGCGTAGAATCGATTACGTCGTTGGTCTTGGTGTACTTTTTTAAGCAATTCCTAAAACGAATGAATAGTTACTTTTTATTTTCAACCAATTATACTGTCAACGGCATGATATTGGTTGTTTTGCTTGATTCAAGAGGTAGGCGACCTTTCGCCGAAAGGTCGCAACGGTTGATCCGGTTTTCTCATTTCCGTCCGCACACAGGGGCAAGTTGGCTATCGCCATATTAAAAATGTTTCGGCGAAGCATTGCCTACCTTTTGATATCCTACCTTGGGAGAGATTTCAAATAAAATAACCAATTTCTACCCGTTGACAGTAATCGTTAACGGCGAGGGTTACCCCGTGTTTGGGGGTTAATCCAAACAACGTGGGGCAAGCCCACGCCGTTAACTTTCGGTAAACTTTGAATTTTTAGAGATTCCCAGTTAATTTTTGCGATTCATCGGAGAGAGAGGGCGATTTTTTTTCTTTGTTTTTTTCTTCATTTTCTTTTTCTTTGGCGATTTTTTCTTCGATTTGTTTTCCGAGATTCATCGCATAGATCATTTGTTCTTGTGAGAAATAAGGAACTTGGTTTAGAGCATCAACTCTTGGTTTATGCTGTTTGCTTGCGAGTTCTTCCCAAGAAAGCCCATTGTTGTAATGCCAAACCGCAGCTTGAGCGGCATTTTGATCGATTGCGCCGTTACCGACGAGATTGCAAAGGGCATGAACTTCCGGTTTGTTGGTTACGGAACCGAGTGGTTGCAGGACATAGTCCATGTGTCGGGCGGGTTCTCTTTTCCCGTATTCGAGACAAACCATTTTAACATCATGCCGCATAATTTTTTCCGGCGGGATACTCCATCCTCCTCCGTTGCTCATTCCTCCCATATTGCCAAATCCTCCGCCGGTTGATTGGGTACCGCCGCTGTTGCCGCCGCGTCCGCTTCCGCTTCCTCCGCGACCTCCGCGTCGTCCTCCGCCGCCGCTGTCCGTTCCTAAATCATCGAATTGTGCGAGCGGAACCGCCGCAAACGCTTCCGGCAAATTCACACGGAGAGGAACGCCTGATTTATTTTTGACCGTAACACGTCCTTCCATTGAATTTTTGGCGGTGATTTTTGCTTCAATCAGATTCTGATTGATTGCATCGAAAAAATCAATTTCAGCGGGGATTTTCGATGCGGGGTTGGGTTGAGCATTTTTTCTTTCTTCTGCACCGGCAATGGTCAGAGAAAGCAAAAACAACGGAAGAAAAAACAATAATGAAATTCTCATAACACCTCTCTCCTAAAAAATGGGAACCTCTTCCCCCAAGATTTTTCATCATCATCAGGGGAAACAGTATCGGGAAAACCAAAAAAACCAACTCAAAAAAAGATTTCTCTTGTATCATTTATAGGTGATTTTTTCTTGCTTGTCCAATATAACTTGGTGGAATTGAAAAAAAAAGAGAATTTTTACCGGAAAAATGAAAAAAATAGAAATATTCGGAAAAAACGACAAAAACAATCGGGAACAGAAGCGTGTGTTGTTTGGGGATTGTTTGTTGTTTTGGGGGAGCCGCAAAGGTTGTCTCCACACTTATTATGTATTCAGTATTTAAGTATTAAGTATAAGGGGGAATCTCTCATCCATTTAGAATTTACCGAACGTTAACGGCGTGGGCTTGCCCCGCGTTGTTGGGCTTAACCCCAAAACACGGGGTAAACCCCGTCGTTAACTATTTATTAATTAATGGGTTGAAAATAAAAAATTGACTGATGAGAGATGCCCAATGGTTAGAGGTTCTATTTTTGGGGCGGTTCACTGGTCAATTGGACAAGAGCTTCGCAAACCATTGCTATTTGTACTGGATTGACATGGAGAAAACGATGTTTACCGTTTTCCGACAGTTCGAATGTTGTTGTACCGTTGTCAAGAACTTTGACGATTCCTTTGGGCGAAAGATCAAAATATCCTCGATCCGGCCGCACCGCATACAAAACACTCGTCAAATCATAAGTTGGTTGACTTTTATCCAGACCACGATAAAAATGATAAGCGTCTTTTACCGGATGATATTTAACATAACTAAAATCATCTTGCATACTTTTAGGCGGATACTGGATTTGATTGCCAATTTCAACACCGCTGAAAATCATTTCAGTAGGCCAATTGTCGATCATTTTTTGAGCGTTAGGAATATCTTGTATAACATTAAATTCCCTCCGTCCGTCCCATGCAGCCGCCATCAGAGAAAGGAATTTGACTTTTTTGATAATCAGTTCTTTACCGGAAAGCGGTGAAATATCATCAGCGGCGTTTCGAGTAATCGTGCAAGATTGGTAAAGAAACCAACCTGAACAAGAACCACACTATTGTCCGGTTCGGCAACAAGACGTTTACGGAGAGACGCAACCGCTTCCGGAAGTTGATCGACCGGCGGCAATTTGTAAGAATATCGCGGTTTTCCGGTGTTATCTTTAAGTTCAAGAACCTGACGATTGTATTTACCGTCAGCCTTCGTTGGACCATTTTTAACAACGGCAATCGGAATATCCGGTCTGCCGTAAAAGGTGTTCACAACGGCAATCATCGGCGCAACATACGGGTTGTCTTTCGTGGTTGTTACCGCCAGCAATTCACATTCGTTACGATTTTGTAATGCGTGAATCACCGCAAGAGCCATCGTATCGTCAACATCGTTACCAAGATCGGTATCGAAAATTAAACGAACCGGCTCCGCTTCGGCACAAAACGGTAACAATAACATCGCCGCCATAAAACAATACAACAAACAACAATTTTTTCGTGTCATCATTAAAACTCCTTGTTAAATGATTTTTTGAAAAAGTGAAAAAAACGAAACAACGTTTTATTTTAAAAACAACAAATTCATTTTATAATGTATTTTCCGATGGAACACAAGATCAAAATTGATAGAATTTTTATATCATCTTGGATTTCAAAGGAACAAAAGATTGGTTTTTTCAATTTTTTTCATTCACGCTATCGGAAACCGATGATAAAATAAAAGGATAGGGAGTAATCTAAAAAATTATTTTTGGAAAGGGCAGTGATAATTTTAAGCCTTTTCAAAGTTTTGAATGAACCCATTATTGACCATCCCGGAACCGTTCATCTTTCGTACACTTATCGATAATGGTACAGACAAAAATTGCGATGATCTCAACGTGGTCAAAAGCGAACAGGTTCATTGGTAACCGTCTATTTTATTGTCGCAATTAAATTGACGTAACTATTCAGTAGCGGTGAATGTTCCTTTTTCTGTCCCGTAGGGACAACATCTTGGTAGCCAACGAGGTAACTGTCTATTTTAATTTTTTGTCATATTTCAGTGCAGTTTTTTACATCACAGCGGGATGTTTCCAACCTAGCCGTTGGTTTTGCGTTGTAACGATAGGGAATCAATGTTTTTATTTGAATAACGCAATACCAACGGAACAAAATGGTAAAAATGATAATCCTGTTATTTTTCCGTGTGTACGGTGAGTACACCGCACACACGGCTACATTGGAAATGGCATTGCTGGACTAATAAAAATTAAAATAGACGGTTACCTCATTTTCTACCGACGTTTTTTAACTCCTTGCACTTGAGTTTTCGGTTTTTTGAGGGATAGGGAATAAAGTGAGTGGGTGAATAAAAATTTGTTATAGAAAAAAACCTCAATAGCCGAATAAAACTATTGAGGAAAAGCAATCACTCCATTCGTTGGGTTATTCCTGACAGGTTGTTCCTCAACAGAGCCCGTTTCCGCTTCACCAAACAAAAAAATTTTAACAAAACTATTGTCAAAAATCAATGCCGATTGTTCAAAAAATAAACAATACGTTTATACCTTATTGAAAGACATGGCGAGCCCGAATTTCTCGACCACCTCAGTTACTAGCCATTGTTCCCACAACAACCAAACCTTATTACCTTATTAAAAAAAGGAACAATAAGGTAATAAGGTTTGGTTTCTGGTAGGACTCGTGCTACTAAGGTTTTTTGTCTAATCGTTTTGTTAAGAAAATAAGGTGAAAATAAGGTTGGTAGGGGCTATCCACTTTCCCCTAAATCAGAAATAATCAGGAATATTCCACTGAAATATTACAAAAAATTAAAACAAAATAGACAGTTACTGTGAAGAGTATCGCGACGATATTATCTGGTTTTCGTGATCGTTCCGACCATTTTCCCCCAATTTTTTGAAACATATTTTTGAAATAAAAAAATTATTCTTGTTCAAAAAGTTCTTCATAACGCCGGACAACAGTATCCATTGAAAAGAAATTTTGAACCTGTTCCCGATTCCGATTTCCCAATTGTTCCGCTAAATCGGGATTGGTTGCCAGTGTTAAAATTCGTTCTGCCATTGTTTTATGATCACCGAACCGGCAGGTTTGAGCGGCGGCATTTTCGCCCAGTAATTCCGAAATTCCCTCAACTTCTGTTGCAACAACAGGAAGTCCAACACTCATCGCCTGAAGAACACTATTCGGCATTCCCTCCCAGCGTGACGGTAAAACCAATATTTTGGATGTTACGAGAAGTTCCGGTACGTCTGAACGCCAACCGGAAAATTTAATACGATTACGAATAGAATCGTAATAATGATTGTTATTGTTATTGTTGTTGTTATTATTTAAAATATTCATCAAACGGTTGCGATCTTCACCGTCGCCGACAATCCAACATTCCCAATCAGGTAATTGTTCAAGCCAATCCGGTATTGTTTCCAAAAACCAATCCACTCCTTTTTGATAAGTTAAACGTCCGACAAAAATAACACGATTCAATTTTTCTTGCGGCATTTCACTGATTGGCATCGCCTCAATCCCGTTGGGAATTACGATAATTTTTTCTTTCGCCAGCCGCCCAACGGTTTCCGTAAATTCGGCAACTGAACGGCTGACACAAATATTTTTTTCAACCCATTGATTTGTCCAACGGTCAAAAAATAAATGCCAAGTATCTTTTTTTTCCGCAACACGAATTCCGGAAAAAATGTGTTTGATTCCGGCGGAACGGGCTGCCAGTCTGCCAAGAAAATTAGCGTGAAAAAGATACGATAAAAAAATTGCCGGTTGTTGTTCTTTTAACAATTTCCGTAATCGAAAAAAGCCGGCGGGAAACGACAACAATCCCCGCATATTAAGAAATCGTACAGGAATTTCTGCCGCTTCGAGTATTGGCACACAGGATTTTGATTCACAAACCGGCGGTGCCTGAAGCGAATAGACTGTAACAGAAAAACGTGTTTTGTCAAGCCGAACCGCCAACTCACACATCGCCCGTTCCGCACCGCCAATATTTAATTCCGTAATACAAAATGCTAACTTTAACATAATAGTGAAAGTTGATAGTTGATATACTCATCACACTTTAAAATTCGATTTTATAGGCGTAGTATTTTTATATCTTTTATTTAAAATCCTGCAAATCTTGTAAATCTTGTTGATACTGTCAACATCAGTCTCTCCTGTCAAAAGACAAAAACCGAAATTTCAAGTGTAATGAGTATAGTTGATAGTTGATAGTGAACAATCCGGTTTTCAGAGAGCATTGACAGTATCTGAAAATAATAGACAATAAACGCCTTCTGAAAAAGATTATTTTACTCGATTGTTGTCGATTTTGGTCAATAGGAAACTTCTAAAAATTTATTTTATCCGTGAATTTTCGCAAATGATCACGAAAAAAATTAGTGAAAATTCGTGGACAAAAAGAGTTTTAGTGACTGTCCAATCGTATTTTTGGAAGTTCCCGATATTTTTTGGTTTTTTGTTAATTCCCAGATGTTATCTCATTACGATTATAAACTTCCATCAGCGTTGATTGCGCAGTCGCCGTTACGGAATCGGTCGGATGCCCGGTTGTTGGTTGTTGACCGAATGACCGGACAATTTCAACACTTACACATTGATGATTTACCGTTGTTGTTTAAACCGAATGATTGTGTTGTTATGAACGACACGAAAGTTTTACCGGCGCGGCTGGTGGGAACCCGTAACAAAACGGGCGGACGTTGGGAAGGACTCTTTCTCTCATTCGATTCAAACCGGTTCTGGAAAATTATCGGCAAAACACGCGGTAAAATCCAATCCGGTGAATCGGTACAACTTCAAACACCGGAAGGACATCTCGGTTTTTCGCTGGAATTTGGTACGAAATTAGCCGACGGTTCATGGATTGTCAAACCTCAAACTGATGATGCGCCGTTATCGGCGTTGGAACAGGTTGGTTGGGTTCCGATTCCGCCGTATATTCGTAACGGTCGTATGCTTCCTGAGGACAAGGAAACTTATCAAACGGTTTACGCTTCGAAACCGGGAGCGGTTGCCGCGCCAACTGCCGGATTACACTTGACGCAGCAATTGTTCAACTCTATCAAACAACAGGGAATTGCTATTGCGCCGGTAACATTGCATGTTGGTTTGGGAACCTTCAAACCGATTACTGTTGAAAATATTCATGAACATTCAATGCATGCCGAATGGTGTTCGCTAACCGAATCAACGAGTGCAGCTCTTCGACATTGCAAGGTTACCGGCGGCAGAATCATTGCTGTTGGAACGACTTCGGTGCGTGTTCTGGAGTCGGCAACCGATTTGCAACCGTTTGAGGGTGAAACTTCGTTGTTTATTCATCCGCCGTATCAATTTAGAAACGTTGACGTGTTGTTAACGAACTTTCATTTACCGAAATCAACTCTGTTAATTTTAGTACGAACTTTTGGCGGCGATGAACTCATTCAGGAAGCCTATCAGGAAGCCATTCGGAAAAAATACCGCTTTTTCAGTTACGGTGACGCAATGTTGATATATTGACAGGCAGCTCTAATAATTCAATTTTTTAGTATCTATTAGCCAAGTACCAGCAAGTGTCGGTACAGTGAAGTACCATCAAGAGTCGATACCGTTTGTTATAATGTATTTTTTTGTACAAGTTTTGTTTTTCGAGTAAGGAGTATTTGTGATGGTTCAAAAATCATCGTCTTTCGTTACAAGTTCGTCGTGGGATAGTGGCCAGTATCCGT
>JAIROD010000580.1 GCA_031257725.1 Planctomycetaceae bacterium
GTATGTTTTACCGTATTGTCCTTCCCATTTCCGTTGAGTTACATAATCAACTCCCATAAAAGAAGCGTAAGGATATTCTTGATTTTTATTCACTGATACTGTTTTAAGAATTGTTTTTACTTTGGGAAATAAAGCCGCCGATTCTTGTGTTTCAAGCGGTTTAGCCGTTTTTGTTGCAATTGGTACAATGGGATATTCCATTGTTTCCAAATGACCGGATCGGGACGCAAGCATCATCTTGCCGTCCGGTAACGGAGTTATCGCAATAATCTGATCTGTTTTCGTACCGTAAAATCGAGGCGTGTCTTTGGACATCTCTTCAAGAAATAACGTTACTATTTTCGGATCGTCTGATTTTAGTAACGTTTCACGATAAAAGGAGTCCGGTTTTATTGCAACACAACCGAGTGATTTTGTACCAATCCAAAGAATACCGTTTGTATCTTCAATCAGTAACGAAATATCATCTTCAGGCAACAATTCGCCAAACCGGACTCGCGAAATCTCTTTCCATTGATACGGTGTTCCGGCAAGAAGTCCGCGAATTTTGTCTCCGTAATTACGTCCGCGAATAAAAAACCATGTTTCACCGCCGTCTCGGCTCCATGTCAAACCGGTCGTTGTTCCTGCCCAAATAGTTCCGTCCGAAGTTGTCCGTATTGTATTGATCTGATTTGATGGCAAACCTTCACCGCAAGGATCAAGCGGAACCGGTGAAACATTCGGCATTGAACCGGGACCAAAACGGCGTTTTGCGGAAATCCATTTTGAAACAATATAATTGCCGGAATCATCGCGGTTTAACCGAATAATTCCGCGACAAGTCGTTCCGGCAAAAAGATTGCCTTTCGCATCAAACGTAACATCCGCAACTTGCCAAAGATCGTTCGGATTCTGATCGGCAGGGTGAATTTCAATATCGTTCCATGTGTCCGATTCCGGCGAATAAACAGTAAGACCATTTTCGGTCGCAACAAAAATGCCGCCGTTCGGTGCAACTCGAATTGTAAAAATTCTTGTTCCGAAATCGTAATGTTGCCAATTGTTTTCGTTTTTGACAAAAAGTCCATGACAAGACGTTCCAACCCAAAGACGGTTTTGACGGTCAACAACAAGAGAACGAACCGATGCCGTTGTGAGCTCTTTTGGTACGGAAACCGGTTGCGATTCTTTTTGGGGCACGTCAAAACAATAAATACCGTGTTTCTCCGTTCCGATCCAGATATTGTTGTTACCGTCGTGAGACAACGCCGAAATATTGTGAACCGGCGCCGCAACCGATACAGAATGAAGCGGTTGTCCTTCGTTGTAACGTATCACGCGGACTCGGAAAAAAACAAAATAGATTATCTGTGCTGCAAAAATAATCGCGGCAATCAAAAGAACGATAAATAATAAACGTCGCATCAATTTCTCCTTGAAAAATAAGGTACAAAATCATCATTCAAAATCTTCTTCGATCAGCATCGGCAGATCGTATTGTTCCCGAAGACGATTGGCTTCCTCCAAGGTTACATGAAAAATGTAAATAGAATATCCGATTTTTTTTACAGGAATTAAATCGTGAAACCAAGCGTAATCATGGTTATTATTATAGAGATCATTCGTACCAAGTAAATACCAACCCGGTTGGGGACCGATGGTTAATTGTTTATCCCATGTTCCGGTCGGTGTTTGACTCGGCTTCCATTTCGGAGGTGTTCCCGCACTTCGGATATCAAGCGTTTCAAGCGGATAAATATTTGAAACGGCAATACGAATTGGTCGCGATTCCGGATGATCCGCCAACCAATCGCGTAACTCATAAAGGTCTTGTCCCCAATCAATATTACTGCCAAGAAGATAACGATGTCCTTGCGATGAACCGCCAACCGCTTCATTAAAATACGACATCGAATAAGGATAAACATAAAGACTGGAAATGATGCTCAATAAAAGAATTACCGGAACAATAACACGGACAAACATAAAACGTGACGACAATAAAATTCCGGCGCGGCTAATCCAAAGGTACAGAAACGGCAACGCTGGAATCAGATAACGGGAATGAAGTGAAAAACCGGTTTGGGAACTCACTATCACAAAAATCGTAATAAATGGAATGAGTAAAATAATTTCATCCTGCCATGTTGCACGAAATCGTGTAAAAAAGAAAAGAACTAAAGCAAGACTCAATAAAATCAATGTTCCAAGCGTTTCCTTTGTTGCGAGAACAACAAGATAATAATACCGCCAACCGTGTTGCGAATATTGACCAAGTAAATAAGAAAGTATTCCTTGTTCAAAGTCAATTCGTTGGGTATCGAAACCGAGAACAAATTGTTCCGGTAAAGGAATGGGAATCAAACCGAGAGATGTTTCGGAAAATTTGTTGACTGAGTTTTCATTTGTTAATGAAACACTGTAAAAAGTATAATCGCCGAGCCGTTTGAAAGAACCGTCGAAACAATAACCAAGATTCAGTACGAAAACGCCGATTATCAGAATGATAATCAATTGCCCGAAATTCTTGAAACTTTTTTGTGAAGTTAAAAGCCAAAGAATTGGAAATATCCCGAAGGCGATAATCCATGTCAATTTCGTGAGCGGCAAAAGACCGAGTGTTACACCTGCAAGAACAGACAACAACCATGTTGGTTTTTTAAGCCAATGCCGAAAAGTATAAAGAGCAATGAT
The DNA here is from genome assembly GCA_031257725.1 of Planctomycetaceae bacterium. Classification (GTDB taxonomy): domain Bacteria; phylum Planctomycetota; class Planctomycetia; order Pirellulales; family Thermoguttaceae; genus WRKP01. Next base: position 2,677 of record JAIROD010000580.1, read on the forward strand.
TCCGAATGATGTTGCGGTTACATCGGGACATATTGTTGCGCCCCAACCGAGAATGAAAGGGGAAAACGTCCAAAGAATCAGAAACACAAAACCGGAAAAATCGCCGAATATTTCCCGTGAAAAACAGTAGCCAAAATATCCGCCGAGTAAAATAAACGGAATACAAAGGACACGACCAAGAAAAAAACATTGCCGAACGGTTTCAAAATCGTTTGCTCTAATAAAGGAAACGCCGGTTGCCCATTCGGAACGTTTGCGTGAATCGGGAGAATAATCTGACCAATCGGTTTGTGGATGAATCAAATTTGTTACTGCGAAACCGATGATCATTCGGAGCAACGGCGGATTAGCGTGAAACAGATCGAATTGACCTGTTTCGTAAAGCCGCAACGACGCCGCAATATGTCCAAGTTCCGTCCGGTTTGGAGAAGTCAACCAGTCAAGACGCAACAAAAGAAACGCCTGCACAATCAGTACAAGAAATAAAAGCGGCAACCGGATGTCAGCAAGAGTAAAATGATTCATGCCTCTATACTATCCGATTTTGATATGAAATTCAAGTATTCAGAATCCGGTTGGCAAATTTTGAAAAAAAAATCCATTTTCTTGATCTGAGTCTGGTATTTTATCCTCGTCTCTGCTACAATTTGTACTCAATTGGCGGTGCGGATTTGAAAAATTTGATTTTTATTTCGTATAAAAAACCGTATTTCCCCAACAAAAGCCGGAAAAAATTATGGAAATTGTCGATGGAATTTTTCAAAAAAATTAGAAAAAATCTTTTTTTCGGTACGGGCGATTGTAATGTGTTTTTATTTCTGTTAGACTGTTGCTAAATTTATTAGGATATGAAGTCGGAAGATATTGTATGAAACCTGTTGATGGACTTTCCCCGCCAAAAAAATTTTCCATTTTTTCAAATTGGCATTGTAACCTGCCTTTTTGGTGATAAACTCTTGCTAGTGAATTGGTGTTGAATCAAATATTTTGATTTTATGAAAGGATGATTCGTATGAAAAACCGTATTTTCCTGATGATTGTTGTTACCGGTTTCTTGTTTATAGGAGCCGCCGTTTTGTATGCTCAATCGAATGCCAATGCCCAAAAATTGGTTGCCGACACAAAATCTCCTATTCCTGCTGTTAATGATAAAACAGCAACGAGTACTACGTCTGCTAATATTCCTCCTCATACAACAAAGGAGAAGGATAATAGCCAATCTGCGAAACAATCGAATCGGGTTGATTTGAAAACGCAAACCAAGGTCGGTAAAAAACTGGATCGGGTGGAAGATACTCCAAAAGGTAAAAAGTATCATTATCTCTATCGAGTCCAGGCAGAACCAACCGAAACCGAAATTCCACGGTATGCGATTGATCCGCAATATAATGTTTCTTACACTCAAGAAGGGTTTCAAGAAAATGATTCTGTAACTTTACTTTCCGACAATACCGAAGAAAATACCGATTCGCCCATCTGGGTTTATGATGTTGCCTACGTCGGAAGCGGCGAAAGAATGCTCACCTTTAGTACCTCAGGAAGTACCGGATTCGCAACCTTTTCCGTCGC